>NZ_JBVIGA010000028.1:0-114316 GCF_055571035.1 Streptomyces malachitofuscus
CGTCGAACCGGCGCCACCGTGACAGCCATACCCAGAGCCCCTGGGCCCTCTGATCTTACGAATGACCAGAGCAACCACCCTTGAAAGGTAGGACCACCGTGACGTCGTACTCGCGGCCCTGGAGGCGGTTGGCCGTGTCTACCGTCACGTCGGTCACGCCGAGGTCCGCCAGCGCCGCGCGGATCGCGGACGCCTGGTCCCGGTGGGCCGTGCCCACGGCGATGCGGTCCGCGGTGAGGGGGGTGGGGTCGGGGGAGCGTTCGGAGGTTGACTCGCCGCCTCGGTCCAGGAGGCGGCGGACGGTCAGGGCCACCGCCCCGACCGCCTCCGGGTCCGTGCGCGGGGTGTGGCGGGCGGGCAGTTCCAGCAGGCCCCAGCCGGATGCCGCCGCCTCGTCGATCACGCGGTCGGGGCCCGAGCCGTCGGAGGGGACGGAGAGGGTGAGGCCGCGGTCGCCGTGGGCCGTGCCGCTGCGGAACGGGGTGTACGGGTAGAAGGCGTCCGAGACCAGGGGCGCGGCGGAGGCGGGGAGGCGCCAGGACACCGGCAGGCGGTGCTGGGGGAGGTCGGGGTTGTGGGCGAGCAGGGTGGTCACCGCCGAACCCGAGGGGTCGTACGACAGGCCCGCCCACTGTTCCGCGCCCACGATGGAGAACGGGTCGAGCTGGCCCGGGTCGCCCACGAACAACGCCCGATCGAAGAGGCCGGCCACCGCCAGGAGTGCGTCCGAGCGCATCTGGTACGCCTCGTCCACGATGGCGTGCTGCCACGGTTCCACGCCCTTGACGTGCGCCCACTTCGCCGCCGTGGAGATCACCACCGGCAGTCCGGCCAGATCGGCCGCCTTCGCCGATTTGCGTACGTGGTCCAGCGCGTCGAGCGCCTTGTCGTACGGGTCGGTGTCGCTGCTGTGCAGACGGCCGACAGGGAGGTCCGGGTTCTTCTCGGCCAGGCGCAGGACCAGGTCGTCGACCTGCGCGTTCGTCTGCGCCACCACCATCAGCGGGCGGCCCGCCTCCGCCAGTTCCAGCGCCGCACGGACGACGAGGGTGGACTTGCCGGCGCCGGGCGGGGAGTCGACGACGACGCCGCGCGCGGTGCCGTGCAGGGTGTCGTGGAGGATCGCGTCGGTGGCCCGGGTCGCTGCCGCGCCGGGGTCGAAGACGGCCTGCGGGGCAGGGGTGGTCACAGGATGTCCTCCTCGGTCACCTGGTCGGCGGGCTCCGGTGCGGGCTCCTCGCCGGGCGGGCCGCCGTGGGTCCACGGGGTCTCCTCCGGGTCGGGGAGTTTCGCCCCGCCGCGCGGTTCGTGCTCGAAGAGGGTGAAGCAGACGCGGTCGCCCTTCTCGGGGACCGAGCCCACCTCCGGCTCCTTGCCCCGGCCCATCTTGTCCAGGACGCGGAGCACCAGCAGAGTGCCCTCCGGTCCGTCCTCGTGGCCCACGAACTCCGCGGTCTGCGGCTTGCCGGCCAGTGAGCGGTACACCTTCACGCGCTCGCCGAGGTACGGGCTGTCCTCCGTGCGCACGGTGACCAGAGGACGCGGGCTCGGACGCTTGCTCTCGCTGTACGCCATCACCACGTCCACCACCTCGCCCGCGAACGCCTCCCCGGACAACCGCCGGGCCGCCATCACCAGCGGGTCGTCGAGGGCTTCCTGCGCCTCCAGGCGGGACTGTTCGCGCTCGCGCGCGGCGAGCTTGTTCGCCGCCGTCACCGCGTCGTCGCGGCGCGGCTGGGGCGGTTCGCCGGACACCACACGGTCCCTGTGGCTGGTGAAGGACCAGCGGTCGCGCGTCCAGCGTTCCTCGACGCGCGATCCCTCCGGGAGCCGGCGGAGGAGGTCGAGGCCTTGCCACACCGCCTCCCACGTGGGCAGCGTGCGGCTTTCCACCAGCTCGCGGATCTGCCGCTCGGCTGTGGTCAGGGCGGTCAGGCGGTCCTCTGCCTCCAGACCGTCCTCCGCCGCCGCCAGCGCCGTACGGGCGCGGTCGTAGCGTTCGACGGCCGGGGCGAGGAGCTTGTTGTCGAAGGCCGGGTCGGTCGCCGGGCCCGCGGGCGGGCACAGCAGCTGGCCGTCGGAGTCGCGCGCGAGCTCCGCCTCCTGCGCGGCCTCGGCGCCCGAGCGGCCCTCGGGCGGGGCGATCCACGCGAGCAGCGCGCCCAGGTGCTGGTCCTCCAGCGTGGACTGGCCCGTCGCCCAGTGCCGGCCCAGGACGTCCGTCATGGCCAGCATGAGCGACGAGCCGGGGACGCGGGCCCGCTCGCCGAAGTGCGTCAGCCACCGGCCGAGCAGGGGGACCCGGGGTGGCGCGGGGAACGGGGCCTCCGGGTCCTGCTCCGCCGTCCGCCGGAAGCGCATCGAGCGGCCGAGCAGCCGTACGAGGTCGATGCCCGCCCGGCTCGGCACGATCAGCTGGGGCGCGTCCGCGCACAGCTCGACCTCGACCTTCACCCGCTTTCCCGTCTCCGGGTCGGTCTCGGAGCGCTCGGCGGCCTCCACGGCGTCCGCGAACGAGTCCACGTACGGCAGCACCACATCGGCCAGCTCGGCCAGGAACGCGAACCTCAGCTCGCGGTCGCGCGGCTGCGGGACGACCAGGAGGCGGGGGGCGTCCCGGTCCGTGCCCACCAGTGCGCCGAGCGGGGCGCCCGCCTCACCCGCGGTGATGAGCGGGACGAGCACCAGGGGGCGGTCGGAGAGGTGCCGGTGCCGGACGGTGGCGGCGGGCTGGGCGCGGCCGGTGCTGACGGCCTCGAGGCGGGCGAGGGTGGCGATCAGGGACAAGGGGCCACCTCCGGGGTGGCGGTCGTGCCCAGCGCCTCCGCGCGCAGGGCCGCCGCCCTGCGCAGTGCCGCCACCGCCGGATCGTCCGGGTCACCGGCTTCCCCGCGCGCCGCGGTCAGCACGTCCTCGACCGTCGTCAGACCGCCCAGCTCCGCCCGCACCGGACGGCCCAGGGAGGTCACCGCGCCCTCCGCGCGGGAGCGGTCCCGGCAGTGGAAGGCCAGCTCGCACGCGGACAGGCACTCGGGCGCATACGTCGCGGGGACCGACTCGACGGCCTCCGTCAGCCGCTCGGCGGGCAGCTCCGGCGAGAAGCACGTGCCCTCGGGAAGCGCGTCGGCGATCTCCTCGATACGGGTGAGCCGCGCCAGCTGGCGGGCGGTCACCGCGCGCTGCTTGCGCACGTCCACGCCGGACGCGGTCGGCAGGTTGGAGAAGTCCTTCGGGCACACCAGCAGGATGCGGTGCCGCACGCGCGGGGCGGGGTCGAGCCGGGCGGCGACCTGCTCCAGGGCCAGCACGTACACCGCCGCCTGGCGCGCCGCCGCGCCGACCTTCGCCGGGTCCGCGGCGCCGTCCAGCATCGGGAAGGACTTGATCTCCACGACCGTCCAGCTGCCGTCCGGGTGCACCACCACCGCGTCCGGCTCCAGGAAGGCGGGGGAGCCGGCGACGTCCAGGGCGAGCATCGGGTGGTCGAGCAGCGTCCAGGTGCCGGGCGCCTCGGCGGCCTCGCGCAGCGCCAGCTCCGTACGGGCCGTGCGGCCCTGGGGGCCCTGCGCGGTCAGATCGGGCACGCGCGCGCCGGCGGGCGGTTCGGCCGCGCGGTCCAGCTTCTCGTGGGCGAGGCGCAGCAGCTCCGTACCGCCGTCCGCCTTGACCTTCGCCTCGAACGCGTTGCCCCGGACGAACGCGAACTGCGACTGGCCGAAGACCGACGGGGAGCCCAGCGCGCTCGCCAGCGCCGCCTTGTTCACCCCGGCGCCGTCGAGGATGGCGCGCCGTCTGCAGCCCGGGTTGGCGGCGAGGGCGGCCAGGGCGCGCGCGTCCAGCGCCTTGGCCGGGATCTCCGGGCCGCGCAGCTCAGCGAGCCGGTGCCGGAGCGCTTTCTCCCGCCTCCGAGGGGGAGGCACCCGGTTCGGCTTCTGCTCCGTACCGCGACTCGGGGTGCCGCTGCCGTGGAATTCGCTCACCCGCGGAAGTCTGGCATCCGGCACTGACAATCGGGGAATGTGCGGCGGAGGTGTCCGCCGGGGCGGGTGCGACGCGGGGCAGGAAACGGGCCTTCGCCACGTCCGCGTACCGCATGACGAGGGGGGCGAGCAGCAGGCCCGCGCCCATGACGGCGGCGCCCGCGGCCGCGTCGAGGAAGTAGTGGTTGGCGGTGCCCATCACCACGATCGTGGTCACCAGCGGATAGATGACCGCGGCCGCCTTCGTCCAGCGCGTGCGGCCGTACTTCCACAGCATCACGCCGCACCACAGCGCCCAGCCCACGTGCAGGCTCGGCATCGCCGCGTACTGGTTGGTCATGCCGCCGAGCCCGCGCGGGGCGCTGGCCTCGCCGCCCCACCAGCCCCACGAGCTGTAGTACGCCATCGTGTCCACGAAGCCGTGGCTCGCGTCGAGCAGCCGGGGCGGGCAGGTGGGCAGCAGGGTGAAACCGATCAGGCCGATGAACGTCGACGCCATCAGCCAGGTGCGGGCCGCGCGGTAGTGCACCGCGCGGGACCGGAACAGCCAGACGAGGATCGCCGGGGTCACCAGGTAGTGCAGCGACGCGTACCAGAAGTCGGCGGGTATGCCTATCCACGGTTCCCGGGTGAAGAGACGGTTCAGCGGATGCTCGGCGTTGAGGAACAGCGCCTTCTCGATGCGCAGGATCGCCAGGCCGTGGTCGACGGCGTCGGTGACGTCACCCCGGACGACCAGCCGCCCCGCCGAGTAGCAGGCGTACACCAGGAGGATGAGCGGCAGCTCCGTCCACCAGCGCAGCCGGGTCGCCGGGACCGCCTCGGTGCCCGGTGTCTCGGTGTGCGGCATCCGATCGCTCCCCCTTCGTCCTCGCGCGCCGCTTGTCGGCGGCCAGTCACTCTACGGTGTGTGCGCGTCCCCCCGTGAGACGCCCTCGGCCCAGATAGACGCAAAGATCTCCCACCGGGTTGCCCACGACCAGGGTGAGCGATGATGGGGACCTCTCGCCTGCGAATTTCACGGAAGGTACTCCATGGCACCGCGCATCCTGCTGGCCCGGCACGGACAGACGGCGTGGTCGCTGTCCGGCAAGCACACCGGCAGGACGGACGTGCCGCTCCTCGAGGAGGGGCGGCGGGGCGCCAAGCTGCTGGGCGAGCGGCTGCACCGGGCGCCGTACGACGGGCTGGAGGGTGTCGAGGTGCGCACCAGTCCGCTGGTGCGGGCGCGGGAGACCTGTGAGCTGGCGGGGTTCGGGGAGCGGGCCGTGATCTGGGACACGCTCATGGAGTGGGACTACGGGGCGTACGAGGGGATGACGCCGGCGGAGATACAGGCGGCCCGGCCCGGGTGGCTGATCTGGCGGGACGGGGTGCCCGGGGGCGAGAGCCTGGGTGAGGTGGCGGCGCGGGCGGACGAGGTCGTGGAGTGGGCGCGCTCCGGGGACCGTGACGTGCTGGTCTTCGCCCACGGGCACATACTGCGGTCGATCGGGGCCCGGTGGCTGGGGCTGCCGCTGGAGTTCGCGGCGCGTATCCGTTTGAACCCGACGTCGCTGTCGGTGCTGGGGTGGGCCTACGGCGAGCCGGCGATCGAGTCCTGGAACGAGCAGGGGCACCTGGCTGCGTGACGCCGGCGCCGGGGCTCGGTACTCGGTGCTGGGGTTGGGCGGGTGGTGTTGCGCAGCCCGGCGATGGCGGGGTGCCTCCCCCACTCTCGGCTTCGCTCGAGCGGGGGGACCCCCATCGCCCACCCGTGCCGCCCCAGCGGCACGACTGCCCGCAGCTGCGCGGCAGGACTTCCCGCGGCTGCGCGGTCAGACTGATCGGGGGAGGGAGGCGTGGCGGTCCAGGAAGGCTGAGACGCCCGATGCGTGGCGGTGGGGGAGGAGGACGCGGGACGTGCCCGCCAGCATCGTGCGGACCCGGGAGGACTGGACCTCGTTCAGCAGGTCCAGCACCCGCATCCCGGCCGCCGCCGCCTCGTCCGGGCGGCCGCCGCGGGCCAGGTCGTCCGCCAGCTCCGCCGTGTACAGCGCGATGTTGCGCGTGAAGTGCGGGTCCTGAAGTTCCGCCGCGCGCCGCGCGTGCCGCGCCGCCCGCGGCCAGTCGCCCAGCGTCGACCAGCACTGGGCCTCAAGGCCCTCCAGCTCCGCCTCCCCGTAGAAGGTCATCCACTCGGGGTCCGCCTCCGAGGACCCGCGCTCGAAGTACGCCCCCGCGCGGGCCAGCGCCTGCTCGCACCCCGTGCGGTCGGCGAGCCCCGCCCAGCCGCCCGCCTCGCGCAGTGCCAGCAGCGACATCAGCCGGGGCGAGCCCAGCGTCCGCGCCACCCGCTGGGCCGCCTGCGCCGCCCGCACCGCCTCCCGGGGCCTGCCCGCGTCCCGCGCGAGGAACGCCGTGTTGCAGAAGGCGTGCGCCTCAAGACCCGGATCCCCGGTCACCCGCGCGGTCGCCAGAGCCTCCGCGTAGTGCGAGCGCGCGTCGTCGAAGCGGCCCGAGTCGTGCGCCAGCCAGCCCACCGAGATGGCCAGTTCCCCGGCGCCCGAGTACAGGCGGTCCGCGGTCCGCTGCCGGATCGCCCCCGCGTCCAGCAGCGCGTACGCGGCACGCAGGGGCGCCGCCGCGCGGCGGTAGAGCCCGTCCGCCCCGTGCCGGTCGTCCAGCAGCCGGATCCGGCGGACGGCCTCCTCCAGGGCGCCCGCGTCGCTCGCCCCCGCGCGGCGCACGGCGCGCTGCGCCGCCGAGGCGTCGGTGGCGAACCCGTAAGGGCTCAGCGAGGCGGCGGCCACCGTGGCGCCCCCGCCGGTCATGAATGCGCGACGCAGCACGTCGCTCTCCTCGTGGTCGTGCGGGTCGTACGTGTCGTACCTGTCCTGCGTCTCATACGGCTCGTACGCCCCGCTGTTCTCACCCGTGGCGTTCGCCGGGTTGCCGGTCCGGGCCGATGGTGCGTCCCCCGCGGCCCGCGCCCGGCGCCCGCGGACCGACGAGCGGGGCGCGAAGCCCAGGTCGGTCAGCGTGCGGCCGGGAAACATGTGCAGGAACACCCGTTCATAGGCGTAGTTGGGGCAGCGGATCTCGCCCGCTTCCACCCGGTGCACATACCGCGCGTCACAGCTGACCCGCTCACCGATCTCGCGGGCGGCCCGCCGTACCGCCGCGGCGAACTCGGCCGGCGAGCGCGCTCCGCGCAGTTGCCGGAAGACGAGATTCGGCCGCGGTGGCCGAGGGGGCGTGGACGAGGGCACCGTTGACGACGCCATGGCCGGGTCCTCTCTGCGAACCGTCGAACCATGCCGGAACCGGGCGAGTTGTCCGTGTGCCGCCCTGTTTCCGGCGGGCATGAACGTACCCGCTGTGACGGAGTCACCACGCGGAGTTTGGCTACAAAACGGATATGTCATGCGCGATCTGCCATGAAGTGCCATCCTTTGCGGCGGACTTCCGCCGTAGCCGTTGACGGACCGGCTCGTTGAGCTCTGTGGACCGGGAGCCCCCCGACTCCCGACCCGCTCGTCCAAACGGGGATTCGTGTGGTGGAGGCCGGGATGATGACGACCAGCCGGAGCGACGATCCGTTAGAACCGCCGTGCGCGGACTGTGATGTGGTCACGGTGCCCGCCCGGCAGGGTCTCGAGGCGGTCGACATTCTCCGGCGCGGAGCAGGCGACGCGGTGGGCCCGGTGCTGCACGACGGCGGCGGCGCCACGCTCGGCTTCCTGGTGCCGCCGGGGACGGCCGCCGCCTGGGACGTACCGGGCAGCACCTGCACGGAGACCGACGGCCGCGGGCTGCGGCTGACCCCCGAGCCGCCGGTGGAGGGCTCGGACTGGCTGCTGCCCCCCGGAGAGGCGGACCTGGCGACGGACCCCGCCGTCCTGCGCGAAGCACTCGGCGAGGCCCAGCGGCTGATCGAGGCGGCGGACGGCTGCAGCTGACTCCCGCAGGGGCTTTGCCGCCCTCTCCCGCGAGGACTCCGCGCCGCCCTCTCCTGCGAGGGCTCCGTGCCGCCCTGTCCTGCGGGTGCTCCGCGCCGCCCTCTCCCGCGGGGGCTCCGCCGCCCCCCCCGCGAGGGCTCCGCGCCGCCCTCGTCCGTCGGGAGGCCGGGAGAGCGGTCGGTCGCGCGTGCCTGGGAGAATGGCGGCATGGGCAGGGCCAGGAGCGGTGGACGTGGACAGGGTGGCGGCGCGGAAGCCGTCACCGAGAACGTCGACGGCGGACTCGCCCAGCTCATCCCCGACCGGGACCGGTCGCGGGCCTGGACGCTGCTGATCGACGGTGCCCCGCAGTCGCACGTCGACCTCGACGACCCGTCGTATCTCTCCTTCGAGTACCAGCGCCGGTTCGGGCACGTCGTCGATCTCGCGGCCCCGCCCGGCAAGCCCCTGCAGGCCGTGCACCTCGGCGGGGGCGCCTTCACCCTGGCCCGGTACGTCGCGGCCACCCGCCCCCGCTCCACCCAGCAGGTCGTCGAACGGGACGCGGCCCTGGTGCAACTGGTCCGGCGGGAGCTGCCGTTGGACACCAGGGCCCGGATCCGGGTGCGTTCCGTGGACGCCCGGGAAGGGCTTGCCAAGGTGCCGGACGGCTGGGCCGGTCTCGTCGTCGCCGATGTGTTCAGCGGGGCCCGCACCCCGGCCCATCTGACCTCGACCGAGTTCCTCGACGACGTCCGCAGGGCCCTCGCCCCCGGCGGGGTCTACGCCGCCAACCTCGCCGACGGGCCCCCGCTCGCGCATCTGCGCGGTCAGATCGCCACCGCCGCCGCCCGGTTCGCCGAGCTCGCGCTGATCGCCGACCCCGCCGTGCTGCGCGGCAAACGCTTCGGCAACGCCGTCCTGGTCGCCTCCGACGCGCCCCTGCCGGTCGCCGAGCTGACCCGGCGGGCCGCCTCCGACCCGCACCCGGGCCGGGTCCAGCACGGCAGGGAACTGCTCGACTTCACCGGCGGGGCCGTACCCGTCACGGACCTCGCGGCGGTCGCGTCACCGACGCCACCCGCGTCCGTCTTCCGCTGAACCCTGCCGAACCCGGCGGCGGCAACGGCTCAGTACGTGCCGATCTCCACCCGCGGCGGGCCGTCGTGCCAGGTGCAGAACACCGACACCCGGTCCGCGCCCGCGGTGAACTCCACCCGGATCCACGACTCCGTCTTCCACACCTGCATCGACCAGCCGGCCCCCGGGGTCGCCGACACCAGCGAGGCGGACGCCTCACCGAGGTCGAAGACCGCCCGGCCGCCCTTGGTGTCATAGGCCTTGACCTCGCCCGAGGCGGCCGGAGGGGAAGGGGCGGGGGACGTCGCGGGCGGGCCGCTGCGGGACGGTTTCGGATCCGGCTTCCGGCTCGTCCTGTCGGGCCCGTCCGACGGCTCCGGCGAGGTGCCGGGGTCCTTCGAGGGCTTCGAGGACGGCCGCTGCGTCGACGACGACAGCGCCTCCGACCGCTCCTCGGCCGCCGCGATCGGCAGGGCCCGGGGCGGGTCGTAGGCGGTGCCCTCCATCACCGTGCTGACGCCCCACCACGACAGCGTGACCGCCGCGCCCGTGGCGAGCAGCCAGGCCAGTACGTGTACGAGTCCTCTGCGCATCGTCGGCCCATCTTGCCCCAGGAGCCCCACCGGTGTCGCGCCCGCGGAGGTATCCGGAGTTGTCCACAGGCCCCGGCGAGGCCCTCCCGGCATGGCGTACGGTGCCGCCCATGGCAAGTGTTCTCGTGGTCGAGGACGACCAGTTCGTCCGCTCGGCGCTGATCCGGCAGCTGACCGACGCCTCGCACACCGTGCGCAGCGTGGGCACGGCGCTGGAGGCGCTGCGCGAGGTCGCCCATTTCCGCTTCGACGTGGTCGTACTGGACCTCGGACTGCCCGATCTCGACGGCTCCGAGGCCCTGAAGATGCTGCGCGGCATCACCGACGTCCCCGTGATCGTCGCCACCGCCCGGGACGACGAGGCGGAGGTCGTCCGGCTGCTCAACGCCGGCGCGGACGACTACCTGACCAAGCCCTTCTCGGTGGAGCATCTCTCGGCCCGGATGGCGGCCGTGCTGCGCCGGGCCCGCTCCGGCGGCGGCGAGGCCGCGCCCTCACCCGTGATCAGGGTCGGCGGGCTCACCGTCGACCCGCTGCGCCGCCAGGCCGAACTGGACGGCGTACGACTCGACCTGACGCGGCGCGAGTTCGACCTGCTCGCCTTCCTCGCCGGCCGGCCCGGCGTGGTCGTCCCCCGCAAGGAACTGCTCGCCGAGGTGTGGCAGCAGTCCTACGGTGACGACCAGACCATCGACGTCCATCTGTCCTGGCTGCGCCGGAAGCTGGGGGAGACGGCCGCCCGGCCGCGGTATCTGCACACCCTGCGGGGCGTCGGCGTGAAACTGGAGCCGCCCGCCGCGCACCTGCCCGGAGCGGAGCCGCCGCGATGAGATGGGCCCTGGTGAAGGTGTCGCTGGCGGTGACCACGATGGTCGTGGTCGCCTTCGCGGTGCCGCTCGGTCTGGTCATCCGGGAGATGGCCCGCGACCGCGCCTTCTCCAACGCCGAGCGGGAGGCGGCCGCCGTCGCCCCCGCCCTGTCCATCACCACCGACCGCGACCAGCTCGAACGCGTCGTCGCCTCCGCCGGCTCCGACGCCGCGATGGCCGTGCACATCCCGGCGAGCGACGGCGGCGAGGCCCTCGACCTCGGCGAGCGGCGGGCCTCCGCGGAGGACATCGCCGCGGTGCGGACGCTGGGGCGCGCCTCCACCTCCCCCGTGTCCGGCGGCTCGACGCTGCTTCAGCCGGTGGCGCTGAGCACCGGTGAGATCGCCGTGGTCGAGGTGTTCGTCCCCGAGTCCGAGGTCACCAACGGCGTCGGCACGGCCTGGGCGGTGCTCGCCGGGGTCGGCGTCGCGCTGATCCTCGGCTCGGTCGCCGTCGCCGACCGGCTGGGCGTACGGATGGTGCGGCCCGCACAGCGGCTGGTCGAAGGGGCGCACGAGCTGGGGGAGGGCAAGCTGGGCGCCCGGGTCCGGGAGGAGGGGCCGACCGAACTGCGGCTGGCGGCCGTGGCGTTCAACTCCATGGCGGACCAGGTCGTCCAGCTCCTGGCCAACGAGAGGGAGCTGGCCGCCGACCTGTCCCACCGGCTGCGTACGCCGCTGACCGTGCTGCGGCTCAACGCCGCCTCCCTCGGCGACGGCCCGGCCGCCGAGCAGACCCGGGCGGCGGTCGAGCAGCTGGAGCGCGAGGTGGACACCATCATCCGCACCGCCCGGGACGCCAAACCGCAGACCGCCGCCGCCGGTCCCGGCGCCGGCTGCGACGCGGCCGAAGTGGTGCGGGAACGCATGGCGTTCTGGTCGGCGCTGGCCGAGGACGAGGGCCGCAAGTGGCGGATGGCCGGGGCCGACCGGCCGGTGCGCATACCCGTGGCCCGCGCCGATCTGGCCGCCGCCCTCGACGCGCTGCTCGGCAACGTCTTCCGGCACACCGCCGAGGGCACCGCGTTCGCGGTCGACGTGCACAACGGCGAGGACGCGGTGATCGTGCTCGTCTCCGACGCGGGCCCCGGCATAGCCGACCCCGAGGCGGCGATGGCCCGCGGCCGGGGCTCCGGCAGTGACGGCTCCACCGGGCTCGGCCTGGACATCGTGCGCCGGCTCGCGGAGGGCACCGGCGGGGACGTACGGATCGGCTCGTCGGTGCTCGGCGGCACGGAGGTGCGGATCTGGATCCAGCTCGACGGACGCGAGCGCGCACCCCGCAGACGCGGGCACCGGGGGGCCGTACGACGGCGCAGACCGGGCCGCCAGGGCGCCTCCTTTAACCGGTCCCGATCCCTTCCTTAAGCGCACCCTAAGATCACCGACGGCCTCCCGGAACAGGAACTTTGTCCGAATCCGGATCGCTAGCGTGCTGCCGCACACCCCCCGAACGGCAACGAAGGCAGGCACGCGATGAGCACGCACCGGCGCAGGATCAGCGGCAGGAACAAGGCGATCGGCGCGGTGGTCGCGGCGGCCGTGGCCGGCGGCGGCGCGTTCCTGTTCACCAGCACCGCCCAGGCGGCCGGCGTCGGCGCGGCGTACACGAGGACCAGCGACTGGTCGACCGGCTACACCGCCCAGTACGTGGTGACCAACAACAGCGGCGAGCGGAACCAGGACTGGAAACTGGAGTTCGACCTGCCCGCCGGCACCGAACTCGGCTCGCTGTGGAACGCCGAGGCCGGCGTGAGCGGCCGGCGCGTGACCGTGACGCCCGCCAAGTGGGACACCGACGGCCTGGCCGCCGGCGAGTCCGTCACCGTCGGCTTCGTCGCCAAGGGGATCGGCGACCCGACCGGCTGTCTGGTCGACGGCGCCGCGTGCGGCACGGACAGCGCCCCCACGCCCGAACCCAGCGGCCGTCCCACCGACGCCCCCACCCCCACCACCCAGCCGTCCCCCACCGAGGAGCCGACGGAGAGCGAGGAGCCGACCGCCGAGCCCACCGAGAGCACCGGCACCGGGACGGGCACCAACGCCGGGTTCGCGCCGTACGTCGACACCTCCCTCTTCCCCGCCTTCGACCTGGTGGCGAGCGCCGAGGCGACCGGCGTGAAGAACTACAACCTCGCCTTCATCACCGACGGCGGCGGCTGCACCCCCAAGTGGGGCGGCGTCAGCGACCTCGGCGGCAACGCCGTGGCCGGGCAGATCGGCGCGCTGCGCGCCCAGGGCGGTGACGTCCGTGTCTCCTTCGGCGGCGCGGCCGGCTCGGAACTGGGCACCACCTGCACCTCGGTCGACGCGCTCGCCGCCGCTTACACCAAGGTCGTCGACACCTACGAGCTCACCAAGGTCGACTTCGACGTCGAGGGCGGCGCCCTGCCCAACGCGGCCGCCAACACCCGCCGTGCGCAGGCCATCGCCAAGCTGCAGAAGGCCAACCCGGATCTGGACGTCTCGTTCACCCTCCCGGTGATGCCGGAAGGCCTCACGCAGGACGGCGTCAGCCTCCTCGCCGACGCCAAGAAGAACGGCGTGCGGATCGACGCCGTCAACATCATGGCCATGGACTACGGCCCCGCCTACAGCGACGACATGGGCACCTACGCCGAACAGGCCGCCACCGCCACCCAGGCCCAGATCAAGGGCGTCCTCGGACTGAGCGACAGCGAGGCGTGGAAGACGGTCGCCGTCACCCCGATGATCGGCGTCAACGACGTCGTCACCGAGATCTTCAAGGTCGAGGACGCCACCCAGCTGGTGAACTTCGCCAAGTCCAAGGGCCTGGGCCGGCTGTCGATGTGGTCCGGGACCCGGGACCAGCAGTGCCCCGGCGGCACCAAGCCGTCCGCAGACGCCACGTGCAGCTCGATCCTCCAGGACAAGTTCGCCTTCTCCAAGGCGTTCGCCGCCTACAACTGAGCGTCCGTCACGACTGAGCGGTCCCGCCACCACCGAGCGGCCCGACAACAAGTCCTCACGGACCAACGGGGAAGCGCGTGCCCCGGCCGGCTCACCCCCCACCCGGCCGGGGCACCCGCACGTCCGGTGGCAGCCGGACACACGAACGGGGCGCGGCACTCCCCTAGGGCACCGCGCCCCGCCCCCCGTACCCCGCGTCCCCCGTTCCCCGGGCCCGTGAGCAGGTCAGGTGCTCCGGACCCGGGAGCAGGTCAGATGCCCTCGGGCTCCGGGAGCACTCCCGACGTGGCCGCACGCGCGTACCACAGGGCGCTGGACTTCGGCGTGCGCTGCTGGGTGACGTAGTCGACGTACACCGCGCCGAAGCGCTTCTCGTAGCCGTACGCCCACTCGAAGTTGTCCAGCAGCGACCACAGGAAGTAGCCGCGCACGTCCGCGCCGTCCGCGATGGCCCGGCGCACCGCCGAGAGGTGGCCGTGCAGATAGGCGACGCGCTCCGGGTCGTGCACCTTGCCGTCGGCGTCGGGCTTGTCGTCGTAGGCGGCGCCGTTCTCGGTGATGTACAGCGGCAGTCCGGGCGCCTCCCGGTGGTAGCGCATGATCAGCTCGTGCAGGCCGGTCGGGTCGACGGACCAGCCCATCTCGGTCTGCTCGCCCGGCGACTGGTGGAAGGCGACGTCGTCCGCGGCGGGCCACGGCGAGTGCGCGCTCGCCCCGTGACCGTCGGCCCGCGGGCCCTTGGCCCTCGGGTCGGCCGCCGACACCAGCGTGGGCGTGTAGTAGTTGAGGCCGAGCGCGTCCAGCGGCTGGTGGATCAGATCCAGGTCGCCGTCCTCGATGCACGACCAGTCCGTGACCGAGGAGGTCGCCTCCAGCAGCGTCTCCGGGTAGGCGCCGTGCAGGATCGGGCCGTGGAAGACACCGCCCGACAGGTCGTCGATCTTGCGCGCCGCCGCCACGTCCGCCGGGTCGCTCGGCGAAAGGGGACGGATCACGCCCGTGTTGAGGCTGAGCGACACCTGGTTGCGGGCCGGCATCACCGAGCGCAGCGCCTTGGTGCCCAGACCGTGGGCCAGGTTCAGGTGGTGGGCGGCCCTCAGCGCGGCCGCCGGGTCGGTACGGCCGGGCGCGTGCACGCCGGACGCGTAGCCCAGGAAGGCGCTGCACCAGGGCTCGTTGAGCGTGATCCACTGCTCCACGCGGTCGCCGAGCGCCTCGGCCACGATCTGCGCGTACTCCGCGAAGCGGTACGCGGTGTCCCGCTCCGGCCAGCCGCCCGCGTCCTCCAGCTCCTGCGGCAGGTCCCAGTGGTAGAGGGTGACGGCCGGCTTGATGCCCTTCGCCAGCAGCTCGTCGACCAGCCGGCGGTAGAAGTCCAGGCCGCGCTGCACGGCCGGGCCGCGGCCGGTCGGCTGCACCCGCGACCAGGAGACGGAGAAGCGGTAGGCGCCCAGGCCCAGGTCCGCCATCAGCGCCACGTCGTCGCGGTAGCGGTGGTAGTGGTCGACAGCGATGTCACCGTGGTCGCCGCCGGCCGTCTTGCCCGGTGTGTGGCTGAAGGTGTCCCAGATGGAAGGGGTACGTCCGTCCTCCCGCACCGCCCCCTCGATCTGGTACGCGGAGGTCGCGGCGCCCCAGAGGAAGGCGGGAGGAAAGGTCACCGGGGTCGCCGGCGTTGCGGAGTCAGACATGGAAGCGCTCCCATTGGAGGTCGTGGAAGACCGACGAGTACGGAAAGACAGGGGAGAGTGCAGGGGCCGAGGCGGCGGTGACCCGGCCCCCAGGAGTACGAGACGGACGGGCGTCAGCCCTTGACGGCGCCCTGCATGATGCCGCCCACGATCTGCTTGCCGAAGATCGCGAAGACCAGCAGCAGGGGGAGCGTCCCCAGCAGCGCACCCGCCATGATCAAGGACTGGTCCGGGGTGAAACCGCGCCCCAGGCCCGCGACCGCGACCTGCACGGTCGGGTTACCGGTCTGGGTGAGCACCAGGAACGGCCACAGGAAGTCGTTCCAGGCCTGCACGAACATCAGCATGCCGAGCACGGCCATCGCCGGCCGCGCGGCGGGGAACACCACGTGCCACACCACGCGCCAGCTGCCCGCGCCGTCGACCCGGGCGGCCTCGATCACCTCGTCCGGCAGTGCTTGGAGCAGGTACTGCCGCATGAAGAACACGCCGAACGCGCTCACCAGCGACGGGAAGATGACCGCCTGCAACTGGTCGGTCCAGTCCAGCTTGGCGACCATCATGTACAGCGGGATGATGCTGAGCTGCGGCGGGATCATCATCGTGCCGATGACCAGCAGCATCAGCGCGTTACGGCCCTTGAAGCGCAGCTTGGCGAAGGCGAACCCGGCGACCGTCGACAGCACCACGATGGTCACCGCGGAGACGCCCGCCACGATCGTGGTGTTGAGGAAGGCCTCGCCGAGGTTGGCGTCGGTCCAGGCGATCTCCAGGTTCTTGAACAGGTTGGAGCCGAACCAGAACGGCGGCGGCGTCTGCGCCAGGCGCTGGTTGTCCCGGGAGGCGGCGATCGCCGTCCAGACCAGCGGGAAGAGCGACACCAGCGTGAACACGATCAGGATCGCGTACGCGATCGGACCGCCGTGCAGCGTGCCGCCCGCCCGCGCGGACTTCGGCAGTCGCGAGCGCTTCTGCTTGGCGGGCGGTGTCTCGGGGGGCGTCACAGTCGTCGTCACGGCCACCACTCCTTAACTGCTGGCGCGCAGCCGGCGCGAGATGACGTGGTTGATGATGCCGATGACGATCAGGATCGCGAACATCGTCCAGGCGATCGCCGAGGCCCGGCCCAGGTGCTGGTTCACCCAGCCCTGCTCGTACAGGTACAGGCCGAGCGTCTGGAACTGGTGCTCCCCGCCGCCCGACGCGCTCTTGTTGGGGTCGAACAGCAGCGGCTCGCCGAAGACCTGGCTGGCGCCGATCGTCGAGACGACGACGGTGAACAGGATCGTCGGACGCAGCGAGGGCAGCGTCACATGGAGGAACTGCTTCCAGCGGCTGGCGCCGTCCAGCGCCGCCGACTCGTACAGGTCCTGCGGGATCGCCTGCATCGCGGCCAGGTAGATCAGCGCGTTGTAGCCGGTCCAGCGCCAGATGATGATCGTGGAGACGGCGAACTGACCGGCCCACTTGTCGTCCTGCCAGGCGATCGGGTCGACCCCGACGAAGTCCAGCGCCCAGTTGATCATGCCGTAGTCACGGCCGTAGAGCAGCACGAACACCAGCGTGGCGGCGGCGATCGAGGTGGCGTACGGAGCGAGCATCGCGACCCGGTAGAAGGTCGAACCGCGCAGCTTGTAGTTGAGGATGTGGGCGATGCCCATCGCCATCATGAGCTGCGGAACGGTCGAGATGATGCCGATCGTGAGGGTGTTCTGCGCCGCGTTCCAGAAGAAGTCGTCGTCGAAGATCCGGGTGTAGTTCCGCAGTCCGACCCAGTTCATGTCGGTCGGCGCGGTCAGCTCCACCTGGTGCAGCGAGGCCCAGCCGGTGTAGAGCAGCGGGAACAGTCCGAAGGCGGCGAACAGCAGGAAGAACGGCGAGACGAACGCGTACGGGCTCCAGCGCGCGTCGCGCTGCCAGCGGCGGGACAGCTTGGCCCGGCGCCGCTCGTCCTTGTCCGCCGAGGAGCCTGCGGGCGGACGGCCCGGGGCCGCGCCCCCCTTGACGGGGAGCGCGGCGGTGTCGTGACGGGTGGCCATTCGGGTCACTTGTCCAGGTTGTTGTCGATGGTCTTGGTGGCCGTCTCCCAGGCCTCCGCGGGCGACTTGCCCTTGGCCACCAGGATCACGCCGTTGTCACCCAGGCCCTGTCCGATGATCTGGTCCTTCGGGCCGATGATCTGGACCGGGATCTGCTTGGCGGCCTCGGCGAAGATCTCGCCGATCGGGGCGTCACCGGTCATGTCGTTCTTCGCCCCGGTGACCGCCTTGTCCTCGTACGCGGCCTGCGCGCTCGGGAAGCTGCCCTGCACCTCGAACAGCTTGACCTGCTGCTCCGGCGCGGTCAGCCAGGCCACCAGCTTCTTGGCCTCTTCGACGTTCTTGCCGCTCTTCGGCACGGTCAGGAACGAACCGCCCCAGTTGCCGGCCTTGGGCGGCACCGCGACGTCCCACTTGCCGGCGGCGTCCGGCTGCGACTTGCCCTTGATGTAGCCGAGCATCCACGGCGGGCAGGACATCGCGGCGAACTTGTTGTTGGCGATCGTCTGGTCCCAGGCGGGCTGGAACTGCGTCTGGGCGCCGACCAGTCCGTCCTCGGCGGCCTTCGCGGCCAGGTCGAAGGCGTTCTTGACCGCGGGGTTGGTCTTGTAGACGACCTCGCCGTCGGCGTCGTAGAAGCGCTCCTCCTCACTGCTCAGGATGGCGTTGAGCAGACCGCCGGGGGAGTCCATGAAGGTGGTGCCCTTGGGGGCCTTCTTCTTGTACTGCTCGCCGACCTCGACCAGCTTGGCCCAGTCGCCGGCCCACAGCTTGGCGACCTCTTCACGGTCGGTGGGCAGGCCCGCCTTCTCGAACAGGTCCTTGCGGTAGCAGATGGCCATCGGACCGATGTCGGTGCCCAGGCCGATGGTCTGGCCGTCCTTGGTGGTGGCCTGCTGCCACTTCCACTCGAGCCAGTCCGCCTTGTTCACGCCCGGCGCCTTGGAGAGGTCCTCCAGCTTGGCGGACTGGGTGGCGACGATCTCGGCGATGTTGCCGACTTCGACGGCCTGGACGTCCTGCAGACCGCTGTTGGTGGTCAGGTGGTTGAGCAGAGCGGGGTAGTAGTTCTCGTTCCGCTCGACGACGTTCTCTTCGATGTTGATGTCGGGGTTGAGCTTCTCGTACTCGTCGTAGAGTCCGGCTTCCTTGAAGCCCATGGTGCCGAAGAGACCCAAAGTGATCGTCGTCTTGCCCTCGCCGCCGCCCGACGAGGAATCGGAGTCGTCTCCGCCGTCGTCGGCACAGCCGGCCAGCAGCCCGGTGCCCAGCGACACCACGGCCGCGATGGCCAGCGCCTTGTGGGCGATGGGCTTCCCCCCGCCCGAGCGCTGCCGGGAGAGGGGGAGGGTACGTGCTCGCATTGCGTCCTCCTGTTGCCCTGACGTGCCGACCCCCCGGCCAACGGCGTTGTTGACCCGTATTCTGCGCGTTGCGGCTCGGGCGGGGAACGTGCGGGTTGTGTATGTGTCAGGTACTGTGGGAGCGCTCCCACATGTGATGTGTTGAAGAGTCCCGGCTCCGGGCGGGGGTGTCAAGGGAACAGACGCGGCAAAGTGCGTTCAGTTATCTGCCTGTTAACTTGCCGCCGGGGTCACGCCTTACGGAATCACGGAGTCCGCCCGCTGTCCTCCTGGCGGTGGTCAACGCCACTGAAGGGGCTGTTACATTCCAGGCCAGCGTGACACACGAAGGAAGGCGGAGCCGATGGCAAGCCACGGAGCGCGGGGCCGCAGCGGCGGCCGGCCCACCCTCGAAGAGGTGGCCGCGCGCGCCGGTGTCGGCCGCGGCACCGTCTCCCGGGTGATCAACGGATCGCCCCGGGTGAGCGACGCCACACGCGCCGCCGTGGAGGCGGCGGTCGCCGAGCTGGGGTACGTCCCCAACACGGCAGCCCGCGCGCTGGCCGCCAACCGCACGGACGCCATCGCCCTGGTCGTTCCCGAGCCGGAGACCCGGTTCTTCTCCGAGCCCTACTTCTCCGACATGCTCCGGGGTGTCGGCGCGGCGCTCTCCGACACCGAGATGCAGCTGCTGCTGATCTTCGCGGGCAGTGACCGGGAGCGGCAGCGGCTCGCCCAGTACCTCGCCGCCCACCGCGTGGACGGCGTCCTGCTGGTCTCCGTGCACGCCGACGACCCGCTGCCCGACATGCTGTCCCAGCTGGAGATCCCGGCGGTGATCAGCGGTCCCCGTTCGGCCGGGGAGACGCTCACCTCGGTGGACTCCGACAACTACGGCGGCGCCCGGCAGGCCGTCGAGCACCTCATCGGCCGCGGTCGGCGCACCATCGCCCACATCACCGGCCGCCTCGACGTCTACGGTGCCCAGCGGCGTATAGACGGCTACCGCGACGCCCTGCGGGACGCCGGCCACGAGGCGGACGACCTGCTGATCGAGCCGGGTGACTTCTCCGAGGACGGCGGCCGGCGCGCGATGGCGGCCCTGCTGGAGCGCCGTCCCGACCTGGACGCCGTCTTCGCCGCCTCCGACGTCACCGCGGCGGGTGCCCGTCAGGCCCTGCGTGAGGCGGGCCGCCGCATCCCCGACGACGTGGCGCTGGTCGGCTACGACGACTCCGCCATCGCCCGCCACATGGAACCGCCGCTGACCAGCGTGCGCCAGCCGATCGAGGAGATGGGCCGCGCGATGATCGACCTCCTTCTCGCCGAGGTCGCCGACCGCCGCCCGTCCGTCTCACGGGGCCTGGACCGGCGCCAGATGGTGCTGGCCACGGAGCTGGTGACCCGCGCCTCGTCGTGACACCGCGCGGGACCGGCCCGGTCCCGCGCGCCGGCCGCGGCTTCGCGGCTTTCGGGCTTTCGGGCTTTCGGGCTTTCGGGAAAGAGTTCAGCCGGTGACCTCCGTGCGAGGTCACCGGCTGACTGGTGAGGGTGAGTGACGGGACTTGAACCCGCGACTTCCTGGACCACAACCAGGTGCTCTACCAGCTGAGCTACACCCACCATGGCCTTGTCGGTTGAGGTCAGTGACTTCCCCGACCGGCCGAGAAAAAGTGTACATGCTCCGAAGGGGTGCTCGCGCACGCCTTTCCCCGGGGGCCTTCCCGGCCCCCTCGGCGCCCCTACTCAGCAGGCAGGACGTGCTTGGCGGCGATCTTCTTCGCGGTCTCCGAGTCGGGCCCCGGCTGCGGTACGAACACGGCCTCGCGGTAGTAGCGCAGTTCCGCGATGGACTCGCGGATGTCGGCGAGGGCCCGGTGGTTGCCGTTCTTCTCCGGGCTGTTGAAGTACGCCCTCGGGTACCAGCGGCGGGCCAGTTCCTTGACGCTGGACACGTCCACGATGCGGTAGTGCAGGTAGTCCTCCAGGGTCGGCATGTCCCGCAGCAGGAAGCCACGGTCGGTGCCGACGGAGTTGCCGCACAGGGGGGCCTTGCCCGGCTCCTTGACGTGCTCGCGCACATAGTCGAGGACCCGCTGCTCGGCGTCCTCGAGCGTCGTGCCGCCCTCCAGCTCGGCGAGCAGCCCGGACGCGGTGTGCATCTCGCGCACCACCTCCGGCATCGTCTCCAGGGCCCGCTCCGGCGGGCGGATGACGATGTCCACGCCCTCGCCGAGCACGTTCAGCTCGGAGTCGGTGACGAGGGCGGCCACTTCGATGAGCGCGTCGTCCGACAGCGAGAGGCCGGTCATCTCGCAGTCGATCCACACCATGCGATCGTTCATATGTCTAACCTTACGGCCCGGTAGGCCGTGCGGACCCCGATGGTCGTACCGACGGTGTCGCTGTGAACATCACAGGGCCCGGGCATGCCGACGGGCCGGGAGCCGGGCCCGGCCCGTCGAGTGCGGGTGTCACCTCAGTGCCCGCTGCGCTGCCCCGGTACGCCCGGTGCCGAGGCCGTCAGGGACGGGCCCAGCGCTCCGGCCGCCGCCGTGCGGCGGGACTGGTGCGGCAGCGGGGTGTCCGGGTGCAGCGCGGGCGGCATCGAGTGGCCCGGGTGCCCCGGCGGGCCGGACGGGATGGTCCCCTGCGTGGCCGGAGCGGTGTCGCCGTCCTGGTTCCGGTCGGCCTGCGGGCGCCGCGCGCGGTACGCGGCCCGGTAGGCGGCCGGGGACGAGCCCAGCTGGCGCCGGAAGTGGCCGCGCAGGGCGACCGGCGAGCGGAAGCCGCAACGGCCGGCGACCTCGTCCACCGAGTAGTCCGACGTCTCCAGCAGGCGCTGCGCCTGGAGCACCCGCTGCGTGATCAGCCACTGCAGCGGCGCACTGCCGGTCAGCGAGCGGAACCGGCGGTCGAACGTACGACGGCTCATGTACGCGCGTGCCGCCAGCGTCTCCACGTCGAACTGTTCGTGGAGGTGCTCCAGCGCCCAGGCGACGACCTCCGCGAGCGGGTCGGCGCCGATCTCCTCCGGTAAAGACCGGTCGAGGTAGCGCTCCTGACCGCCGCTGCGGCGCGGCGGGACCACCAGGCGCCGGGCGAGCGCGCCGGCCGCCTCGTTGCCGTGGTCCGTGCGCACGATGTGCAGGCACAGGTCGATCCCGGCCGCGGTGCCGGCCGAGGTCAGCACGTCGCCGTCGTCCACGAAGAGTTCCCGCGGGTCGACGTGCACCGACGGATAGCGTTTGGCCAGCGTCGGCGCGTACATCCAGTGCGTGGTCGCGGGCCGGCCGTCCAGCAGTCCCGCCGCCGCGAGCACGAAGGCGCCGGTGCACAGTCCGACGATGCGGGCGCCCTCCTCATGGGCCCGGCGCAGTGCGTCGAGCGCCTCCTCCGGTGGCGGGGAGGTGATCGAACGCCAGGCCGGCACGACGACGGTGCCCGCCCGGGATATGGCCTCCAGGCCATGTGGTGCGGTGAGTTCCAGGCCCCCTGTGGTCCGCAGCGGGCCGTCCTCGCCTCCGCACACCAGCAGGCGGTAGCGCGGTACGCCGGCGTCCTGGCGGTCAACCCCGAACACCGACAGCGGTATGGAACTCTCGAAGATGGGGCCGCCGCTGAACAGCAGCACCGCGACGATCTCCTTGCGGCGTCGCCCGGAGAGTTTCCGGGCCGCGGTCTCCGGCGCGGCAGTGGAGTCGTGGCTCATACTGCTAAGCCCCCCTCGGTGGTCGCGGCTCCTCGGTTGTGTCGCTCCTGCACGTTTCCCCTCGGTCCTGCACGAGTCCCCCGCCGTACGACGTCAAGATCGAATCTACTGTGTCCCGTTGCGCGCGGGTGGCCAGTTCGTCACCCGGCACATTGTCGACTTGGCAACTTGGCGTGAAGCATTCGATCACGAAGGGTTGCACTCGTGGGGCGTGCAGGGAAGTGCGCCTTGTCGCAGTGGCCAATCCCCGTAGGGTGCGCAGGGCCCGCTGGACCCTTTCCGTGCAGGTCGAACGGGGATTGGGGGGTGGTCACGGCAGGGGAAGCACACCGGCCGGAAGTTGGCTGAAAAGATACGGGCCGGGGCGCGGAAACCGGTCAACCGACCGGTGTATCCCCGCCGTCGTGCGGCGGCCGTGCGGCGAGCCGCTGGGAACGGCGCATCAGCAGCCGGCAGACGCCGGTGACGGCCGCCAGGCCGAACGCGGCACCGGCGGCCCCCGCGAGCGAGGAGCCGCACCACACCAGGATCACCGGGACGAGCAGACAGCTGAACGCCGCCCAGCGGACCACGTCGGTCACCGGGTCCCGGGAGGGCGGTGCCGAACGGTCCCGCTCGGGGGTGGGACCCGGTCCGGACATGAGGTGCTCCCTGTGGCGTGGCTCACGGGGTTCAACGCACGGCCGGCCCCTCGGTCACTGCGAGCCCGGGGCGGACGACCCGGAAGGCCCCACCCCTGCCGTCCGGTGAATCCCGCGCAAACCACCTGTACAGGGCAGCAACCGTTGCGTGACGGGCGGCCCCTCGTGCATGCTCCGGGGAACCCGCCTGCCGGTACGCGCCGGGTCTGGGCTCAGGAGGCGTGCCGCCGTACCCTTGGGGGTATGGGGTTGGGAAGACCATTCCCGGACACAGCTCCGCCGCACACTGTCGTCCCCATAGAAGGATCACCACCCCGAGACAGCCATGGCCGGTCATGAATTCTTCGAACCCGCGGACCGCAAGCGGCCGGTCGCCGATCCCACGGCGGCCGAACCCCTGGCGGCGGAGGAGTCACGTCATCCCTGCGACCCCGCGTTCCGGCACGGCGTGGTGGTCGGTTTCGACGGCTCCACCTCCAGCGAGCGGGCCCTCGCCTACGCCATCGGCATGGCGCGGCGCTTCGGCTCGGGCCTGATCATCGTCCACGTCGCCAACCGGCTGCCCACCACGGTGTGGGCGGGCTGCGAGCCCCCTGTCTTCGTCGACGTCCCGGACCACCGCACGGAGGTGCTCGGACTCGAGCTCGCCTGTGCGGACTATCTGGCCGAGGTGCCGTGGATCCTGGTCGAGCGTGGCGGGGACATCTGCCATGAACTCGAAGAGGTGGGGCGGGAGTACGAAGCCGACGCGATTGTCGTGGGTTCCACCCACGGGCTCGTGGGGCGGCTTTTCGGGTCCGTCGCCGGGAGGTTGGCGAAGCGGGCGCAGCGGCCGGTCGTGGTCATTCCGTGAGTTGGGAACGGGCCCCCGCGTGTTGACTGGCAACATGTGGGGGCCCGTTCCGTTTCGCCGGCCTGTGCGAGTGAGTGGGGGCTTGTCGCGCAGTTCCCCGCGCCCCTTTGCGTGTCCTACTCCACCGTCACCGACTTGGCGAGGTTGCGGGGCTTGTCGATGTCCCGGCCGAGGGCCAGGGCCGTGTGGTAGGCGAGGAGTTGGAGGGGGATGCCCATCAGGATGGGGTCCAGCTCGTCCTCGTTCTTGGGGACGACCAGCGTGTGGTCGGCCTTCTCCTGCTCCTGGTGGGCGACCGCGACGATCCGGCCGCTGCGGGCCTTGATCTCCTCCATGGCCGCGCGGTTCTTCTCCAGCAGGTCGTCGTCCGGGACGATCGCGACCGTGGGGAGGGCCGGCTCGATCAGGGCCAGCGGACCGTGCTTGAGCTCGGAGGCCGGGTAGGCCTCGGCGTGGATGTACGAGACCTCCTTGAGCTTCAGGGAGGCCTCACGGGCCACCGGGTAGCCCCGGACGCGGCCGATGAAGAGCATCGAGCGGGCCTCGGCGTACTCCAGGGCCAGCTTCTTGATCTCCTCCTCCTGCTCCATGATCTCGGCGATCTGGGCGGGGAGGCGGCGCAGGCCCTCGATGATCCGCTTGCCGTCGCGCACCGACAGGTCACGGGTGCGGCCCAGGTGCAGGGCGAGCAGGGCGAAGGCGACCGTGGTGTTGGTGAAGCACTTGGTGGACACCACGCACACCTCGGGGCCGGCGTGCACGTAGACGCCGCCGTCCGCCTCGCGGGCGATCGCGGAGCCGACGACGTTGACCACGCCCAGCACCCGCGCGCCCTTGCGCTTCAGCTCCTGCACGGCGGCCAGTACGTCGTACGTCTCACCGGACTGGGAGACCGCGATGTACAGGGTGTCGGGGTCCACGACCGCGTTGCGGTAGCGGAACTCGGAGGCCGGCTCGGCGTCGGCGGGGATGCGGGCCAGCTCCTCGATCATCTGCGCGCCGATCATGCCGGCGTGGTACGAGGTGCCGCAGCCGAGGATCTTCACCCGGCGGATCCGGCGCGCCTCACGGGCGTCCAGGTTGAGGCCGCCGAGGTGCACGGTGGAGAAGCGGTCGTCGATCCGGCCGCGCAGCACGCGGTCCACGGCCTCGGCCTGCTCGTGGATCTCCTTGTGCATGTACGTGTCGTGGCCGCCCATGTCGTAGGAGGCGGCCTCCCACTCCACGGTGGTGGGCTCGGCGGTGGTGCGCGTGCCCTCCGTGGTGTAGGTGCGGAAGTCGTCGGCCTTCAGCGTCGCCATCTCGCCGTCGTCCAGCGTCACGATCTGCCGGGTGTGGGCGACCAGCGCGGCGATGTCGGAGGCGACGAACATCTCCTTCTCGCCGATGCCGAGGACGACCGGGGAGCCGTTGCGGGCGACGACGATGCGGTCCGGGAAGTCGGCGTGCAGCACGGCGATGCCGTAGGTGCCCTCGATGAGGCGCACGGTCTCGCGGACCTTGTCCTCCAGCTTCTCGGCCGTCGAGCGGGCGATCAGGTGGACGAGGACCTCGGTGTCCGTCTCGGAGAGGAACTCGACGCCGTCGGCCTCCAGCTTGCGGCGCAGGTCGGCGGCGTTGTCGATGATGCCGTTGTGGACGACGGCGACCTTGCCCTCGGCGTCCAGGTGCGGGTGGGCGTTCACGTCGGAGGGGGCGCCGTGGGTGGCCCAGCGGGTGTGGGCTATGCCGGTGGTGCCCTTGAAGCGCGCCGGGACCTTCGCCTCCAGGTCGCGCACCCGGCCCTTGGCCTTGACCATCTTCAGGCCGGCCGTCTTCGGGGACGTGACGACGATGCCCGCCGAGTCGTAGCCGCGGTACTCCAGGCGCTGCAGGCCCTCGAGCAGCAGGGGAGCGACCTCACGCCTGCCGATGTATCCGACGATTCCGCACATGTACGTAGGTTCCTAGCCGTAGACGATGCGGCGCAGCTGCCGGAGCGAGAGCTCCGGTGGTGCCACCGCTCGGTATCTGAGGTCCGCCTCGATCCGTTCGAAGATCGTCGCGTTCACCAGGCCCTGGGCCTGGAGCTCGCGGTGGCGACGACGGACGTACTCCTCGGTCGTCTCGTCGAAGTAGGCGAGCACGTCCTGGACCACACGCAGCGCCTCGCCCCGGCTGAGGGGCGTGGACCGCGTCAAGTGATCAACAAGTTCGTCGTGCACCCGATGATCCTGAAGTACCGGAGGCGGTTTCGCAAGAATCGTGCCCGATATCGGGCAGGCGGCCGTGGGTGGACGTTACATGCGCTTGAGGATCGCCTGTTTGGCGAGGGTGAACTCCTCGTCGGTGAGCACCCCTGACCGGTGCAGCTCGCCCAGCTCCCGCAGCCGGCGCAGCAGGGCGTCGTGGTCGTCCTCGGCCGTGGTGGGCGCCGGCTGCCGGTCGGCCTCGGGCTCCCGCGGCCGGTCGTCGGCGGGCGCCGCGGGATGCGGCAGACGGGCCTGGACGGCGGCGGCGACGAGCGCCATCAGGGGGTCCTTCTTGAAACCCCACAGCTCCACCGAGTTGGGGTCGTACTTGGCCGGGGCCTTGGTGGGGGCGTTCCGCACGAGGAACCGCAGATGTCCGTTCTCCAGACCGGCGGCCGGCTGCCACTCCACGCCCGTCAGGTCCGTCACCGCGAGGGTGCGGGTGCCGGCGGCGGCCTTGGCGTCCTCCGTCTTCCAGTTCCACTCCAGCCGGATCCGCTCGCCGTCGAAGCTCACCGTCCCGTCCCCGGCGGACACCGACAGCGGCACCGGCGGACCGGGCAGCAGATACTCGGTGACCGGGTCGGAGGGGACCTGGTCCAGCAGCAGGGCGGTGCGGACCTCCTCCGTGAAGTACTCGGCGACGCCGTAACGGTCGGAGTCGACGATCAGCTGGTAGGGGTCGTGCGGCTCGGTGAGCCGGCCGCCGGACGCGTGCAGCAGCGGGTCGGCGCCGTCCCGCAGCCGCAGCCTGAGCCGCCCCGCCTTCTTGCCCTGCTCGAACGATATCCCCGCCAACGCGTGCAGGGGCAGCACCAGTTCACCCAGGGTCCTGCGCAGCAGACCGACGTTCTTGTCCCGTCCGGGAGTCAGTCGCAGGGCCTCCCCGTCGAACGTCCACGTACCGTCCTTCTGGATGATTTCCGCCATGGGGTGATTGTTTCACCGGATCTGCGGGAGAGTGGTCTATACCCTGTCCGGCTTCCCTTGCGGAGCCCCGGAGTTGAGTCACGGCTCCACCCGCGGAGCCACGAGGTTGAGAAGGGAGCGCGTGTGAGACGGCAACGACGGCACCACGGAACGACTCCCCGTACCACCCGACTGCTCGGATCCCTGCTGCTGGTCGTGGCGGCCGGGGCCGTCATGGTGGGAGCGGCCCCCGCGCAGAACGACCGGCCCGCCCGGGGCACGACCCCCGTCCCGCTGGACCGGGTGATCCCGGCGCCCGTCTCGGTGGCGCCGGGCGGCGCGCCGTACCGCATCACCGGGAGCACCCGGATCCGGGTCGACGGCTCCCGCGAGGCCCGCCGCGTCGGCGAGTACCTCGCGCAGGTGCTGCGGCCCTCCACCGGCTACCCGCTGCCGGTCAGCGACCACGGCAAGGCCGGCATCCACCTGCGGATCGCCGAGGGCCCCTACGGCAGCGAGGGCTACCGGCTGCACAGCGGCCGCTCGGGCGTCACCCTCACCGCCGCCGGGCCGGCCGGGCTCTTCCACGGCGTGCAGACCCTGCGTCAGCTGCTCCCCGCGGCCGTCGAGAAGGACACCGAACAGCCCGGACCCTGGCTGGTGGCGGGCGGCACCGTCACCGACACCCCGCGCTTCGGCTGGCGCGGCGCCATGCTCGACGTCTCCCGGCACTTCTTCTCCGTCGACGAGGTCAAGCGCTACATCGACCAGATCGTCCTGTACAAGATCAACAAACTGCATCTGCACCTCAGCGACGACCAGGGCTGGCGCATCGCCGTCGACTCCTGGCCGCGGCTGGCCACCTACGGCGGCTTCACCGAGGTCGGCGGCGGCCCCGGCGGCTTCTACACCAAGGACGACTACCGGGAGATCGTCCGCCACGCCGCCTCCCGTCACCTCGAGGTGATCCCCGAGATCGACATGCCGGGCCACACCAACGCGGCCCTCGCCTCCTACGCCGACCTGAACTGCGACGGCGTGGCGCCCCCGCTCTACACCGGGACCGAGGTCGGCTTCAGCTCGCTGTGCGTCGGCAAGGAGATCACGTACGACTTCGTCGACGACGTGGTGCGCGAGATCGCCGCCCTCACGCCCGGCCGCTACCTCCACATCGGCGGTGACGAGGCGCACTCCACCCCGCACGAGGACTTCGTGGCGTTCATGAAGCGGGTGCAGCCGATCGTCGCCCAGTACGGCAAGACCGTGATCGGCTGGCACCAGCTGACCGCGGCGGACCCGGCGAAGGGGGCGCTCGCCCAGTACTGGGGCCTGGACCGCACGAGCGGTGAGGAGAAGGAGCAGGTCGCCGAGGCCGCGCGGAACGGCACCGGGCTGATCCTCTCCCCGGCCGACCGGGCGTATCTCGACATGAAGTACGACAAGAACACACCGCTCGGGCTGTCCTGGGCCGGATACGTCGAGGTGCAGCGGTCCTACGACTGGGACCCGGGGGCGTATCTGCCGGGTGTCCCGGAGTCCGCGGTGCGCGGCGTCGAGGCGCCGCTGTGGACGGAGACACTGTCCGAGCCCGGCCACCTGGAGTACATGGCCTTCCCGCGCCTGCCCGGCATCGCCGAACTCGGCTGGTCCCCGGCGGCCACCCACGACTGGGAGGACTACCGGCAACGGCTCGCCGCGCAGGCCCCGCGCTGGGAGGCGCTGGGCATGGGCTACTACAGGTCGCCGCAGGTGCCGTGGTCGTGAGCCCCTGACCCGCGCATGCTGACGAGCGCCCCGGAGGACCGTACTCCGGGGCGCTCGTCCGTTCGGGGCGTCAGAAGGCCGCGAGGGGGTTCTTCAGGGTGCCGATCAGCTGGAGGGCGCCGGACGGGTCCGCCAGGTCGACCATCTGCCTGTTGTTGCGGAGCTGGAGACGGTTGAGGCAGGACAGGGCGAACTCGGGGACGAACATGTCGTACCGGGCGAACTTGTCGGCGAGTTCCGGCACCGACGCCTGGTACGCGCGGGTGACCTCCGCGACCGTGCGCCAGAAGGCGTCCTCGTCGAGGATCCCCTCCTCGGCGAGGTTCGCGGCGAGGAAGCGGAAGAAGCAGTCGAAGACGTCCGTGAAGACCGACAGGAGTCTGGTGTCGTCCGGGACCTCGACCCGGATGCGGGAGACCTCCGGCGGCAGCACCGCGTCCGGGTCCATCACCGCGATCTCCTCGGCGATGTCCTTGTAGATCGCGCGCTGCACCACCCCGTCCGCCAGCACCAGGATCACGTTCTCCCCGTGCGGCATGTACACCAGGTCGTAGGCGTAGAAGCTGTGCAGCAGCGGGACGTAGTAGGCGCGCAGGTAGCGGCGCAGCCACTCGGCCGGGTCGAGGCCCGAGCGTGCGATCAGCGCCCCCGCGAAGGACTTCCCCTCGTGGTCGACGTGGACGAGCGAGGCCATGGTGGCGAGGGACTCGCCGTCCTCGAGGGACGGCACCGGACTCTCCCGCCAGAGCGCGGCCAGCATCTTGCGGTACGGCGAGTGGCGGTCCGTGGCCTGCTCGTACTCCAGGTGCCGGTAGCCCACGGCGGCCCGCTCCCGGATGATCGACAGTCCCGTCGCCCGCAGCACCGGGTCGTTGTCGATCAGGCGGGCCAGCCAGTCGTTGATCGCCGGGGTCGCCTCCATGTAGGCGGCGGACAGCCCGCGCATGAAGCCCATGTTGAGGACGGACAGCGCCGTCTTCACGTAGTGCTTCTCCGGGTGCGACCGGTTGAAGAAGGTGCGGATGGACTGCTGGGCGAGGTACTCGTCGTCGCCCTCGCCCAGGCAGACCAGGTGCCGGCGGGCGACCTCGGCGGCGAAGGTGACGGACAGCTTGTTCCACCACTGCCAGGGGTGGACGGGGATCAGCAGGTAGTCGGCGGGGTCCAGGTCCTGTGCGCGCAGGACGGCGTGGAAGCCCTCGACGGTCTCCTCGCCCAGCTCCTGGCGGACGAACGACTCGTACTCGATGCCGACGCCCGCCGTGAACGCGGCGCGCGAGCGGTGCGCGGCCAGCCACACCAGCCGGACCGGGTTCGCCGTCTCCGGCGCGTAGGACCGGTACTCGTGGACGCCGAAGCCGAGCCGTCCGTTGTTGGCGACGAAGCAGGGGTGCCCCTCGATCATACCGGTCTCGACCGCCTGGAAGCCGGCGTCGGCCAGCTCCGCGACGGGGACCTGAGGCTTGGTGAGCTTGTAGCAGGTGCCGGAGAGGGTGGAGGAGATCTCCTCCAGGTACACCGGCAGGATCTCGTCGCTCAGGCCCAGGGACTTCTGCAGTTCGATGAAGAAGTCCAGAGCCGCGAGGTCGAGTTCGGCGTCGTCCCGGTGGCGGGTGATCGAGTCGGCGTCGATCACCCAGTGGTCCAGGGCGCGGCGCGTCGCCGTGAAGGTGTACCGGGTCAGGCCGTCGTCGCTGCGGACGACGTACACACCGTCGCCGGTGGCCTCCGGTGTGATGAGCCGCTCGTGGGCGAACTCGGCGAGTGCCTTGCGGATCAGCAGGCGGTTGGCCCGCGCCCAGCGGTGGGGGGACAGATGCGCCACGGCGTCGGACAGGGTCATACGGTCACTCCTCGGGCGGCCTCGAACTGCGCGCGTGTGCAGAAACTCAGCAGCGCGCGCTTCTCCGGCTTGTCGATCTCCCGCTCGGGCACGAAGCCCACGGCCTCGTTGAGCGCGTGCACGGCCTTGTTGCTCACATCCGGCTCGACCACCACCCGCCGGGTGTCCGGGTCGGCGAACAGCTCCCCCATCACGGCGGTGATGACGGCCCGGGTGAAGCCGTGGATCGGCCGGTCGGTCGGCGCGACCAGGAAGTGCATGCCGACGTCGCCGGGCTCGGGGTCGTACAGGCCGGTCAGCTCGACGTACCGGGGGTCGTACTGCTCCATCAGGAAGGCCGGTTCGCCGTCGTGCAGGCCCAGGAAGGCGTGGTGGTGCTCGTGCGCGGCGATGCGCATGTACTCGCGTTCGACGTCCTGGAGCTTCGCGTCCTGCATCATCCAGAACGCCGCCTTGGGGTGGGTGACCCAGCGGTGCAGCAGCTCGGCGTCGTCGAGCGGGTCCAGGGGGCGGACGGTGAAGGTGCCGATGTCCGTGTTGTCCATGCTGCTCATACCGCGAACTCCTGGAACGCGACGGTCTTCTCGACCGGGTAGTACTCGGTGCCGAGCAGCTCACGGATGATGGACGCGTTCCGGTACGGGCCCATGCCCAGGTCCGGGCTGGTGATGCTGTGGGTGTGGACGCCGGCGTTCTGCAGGAAGATGCCGCGGCCGGTGACGTCGATCGCGTAGTTGCGGGCGACGTCGAAACGGCCGTGTCCGTCGAAGCGGATCCGGTCGCGCACCGGGTCGAGAAAGGCCGGGGGCTCGTAGTGGTAGCCGGTGGCCAGCACCAGGCCCTCGGTGCGGATCTCGAAGTCCTTGTCCTGCTCGTCCTGGTGGAAGCCGAGCGTGTAGCCGCCGTCCTCGTACCGGGCGGCGGTGAGCGAGGAGTTGGTGAGCAGCCGGGTGGGGACGCCGCGGCCGCCGCTCTCGACGTTCTTCTGGTACAGCAGGTCGAAGATCGCGTCGATCAGCTCCGAGTTGATGCCCTTGAACAGGCCCTTCTGCTGCTTCTCCAGCCGGTAGCGGGTGTCCTCGGGCAGCGCGCGGAAGTAGTCGATGTAGTCCGGGGAGGTCATCTCCAGCGTCAACTTGGTGTACTCCAGCGGGAAGAACCGCGGGGAGCGCGTGACCCAGTTCAGCTGATAGCCGTGGACGTCGATCTCGGAGAGCAGCTCGTAGTAGATCTCGGCGGCGCTCTGCCCGCTGCCGACGACCGTGACCGACTTCTTCCGCGCCAGCTCCGCCTTGCGGTGCATGTACTGCGCGTTGTGGAAGAGGTCCCCGTCCAGCCCGCGGCACGGCTCCGGCAGATACGGCACGGTGCCGGTGCCGAGCACCAGGTGCCGGGCGCGGTACGTCCCGCCGGCCTCGGTCGCCACGGTGTACAGCCCGGCGCCCTCGTCGTACGTCACCTCGGTGACCGTGGTGCCGAAGCGGATGCTGCTCAGCTTCTCCGCGGCCCAGCGGCAGTAGTCGTCGTACTCCACTCGCAGCGGGTAGAAGTTCTCCCGTATGTAGAACGAGTACAGCCGTCCCTTCTCCTTCAGGTAGTTGAGGAAGGAGTACGGGGAGGTCGGGTCGGCGAGGGTGACCAGGTCCGACATGAACGGGGTCTGCAGGTGGGCGCCGTCGAGGAACATCCCGGCGTGCCAGGCGAAGTCCGGCTTGGACTCCAGGAAGACGCCGGTCAGTTCGTCGATGGGCTCGGTGAGGCAGGCCAGGCCGAGGTTGAAGGGGCCCAGTCCGATCCCCACGAAGTCGTAGGTGGTTTCCGGGGCTTCAGGAAGCGCGGTCAAGGGACTCTCCCAGGTACTGCTCGGCGTGGCCGGCGATCAGGTCGAGGACGGCGGTGATGTCGGCCGTCGTGGTCTCGGGGTTCAGCAGGGTGAACTTCAGGTAGTGGCGACCCGCCACCTTGGTGCCCGCGACCACCGCGTCACCGGAGGCGAACAGGGCCTTGCGGGCGTAGAGGTTGGCCCGGTCGATCTCCGCGGGGTCGGTGACGGCGGCCGGGATGCAGCGGAAGACCAGGGTGGACAGGCTCGGCTCGACCACCACGTCGAAGCGGGGGTCGGCGGCCAGCAGCTTCCAGCCCTCCGCGGCCAGGTCGCACACCTCGTCGAAGAGCCGGCCGATGCCGTCGGCGCCCATCACGCGCAGCGTCATCCACAGCTTCAGGGCGTCGAAGCGGCGCGTGGTCTGCAGGGACTTGTCCACCTGGTTGGGGATGCGCTCGGTCACCATGCGCCGCGGGTTGAGGTACTCGGCGTGGTAGGTGGCGTGCCGCAGCGTCGCCGCGTCGCGGACCAGCAGGGCCGAGGAACTGACGGGCTGGAAGAAGGACTTGTGGTAGTCGACGGTGACGGAGTCGGCGCGTTCGATGCCGTCGATCCGGTCCCGGTGCTTCAGCGAGGCGAGCAGTCCGCAGCCGTAGGCGGCGTCGACGTGCATCCAGGTGCCGTACTGCTCGCACAGCCGGGCGATCCCGGGCAGCGGGTCGATGGAGCCGAAGTCGGTGGTGCCGGCGGTGGCGACGACGGCCATGGGGACCAGGCCCGCCTCGGCGGCGCGCGCCAGCTCGTGGGCGAGGGCGACGGTCTGCATCCGCTTGTCGTGGTCGACGGGTATGGGCACCACGGCGTCCGGGCCGAGGCCGAGCAGTTTCGCGGACTTCTGCACGCTGAAGTGGCTGACCTCGGAGGCGAAGACGCGCAGTCGCGCCAGGTCGTCGGTCTTGGCCTCCTCGCGGGCCAGCAGCAGCGCCTGGAGGTTGGACTGGGTGCCGCCGGAGGTGAACACGCCGTCGGCGGCCGGGCCGAGGCCGATGCGGCCGGTCGTCCAGTCGATGAGTTTCCGCTCGATGAGGGTGCCGCCGGCCGACTGGTCCCAGGTGTCCAGGGAGGAGTTGACGGCGGAGAGGACCGCCTCGCCGAGCACGGCCGGGATGACGACCGGGCAGTTGAGGTGGGCGAGGTAGCGGGGGTGGTGGAAGTAGACCGCGTCCCGGAGGTAGACGTCCTCCAGTTCGTCCAGCACCGCGGTGGTGTCGTGCAGCGGCCGGTCCAGGTCGATCGCGTCGATGCGCGGGGCGAGGGCGTCGACCGTGATGCCGGTGAACGGCCGCTCGGTGGTGGCGAGTTTGGCGGCCACCCGCTCGACTCCTTGGGTCACGGAGCGTCGGTAGTGCTCCGCGGTGGTGTCGTTGAGCAGGTGCGAGCGCATGTGGGGGTCCTCCGGTGGGGACGGTCCGGTGCGGAGAGCGGGTTCCGCGGTGCGTTACTTAGGTCAGCCTAACCTAAGTAACGGGGGTCTCGGTCGTGACTGTGATCACTCCTGCATCGGGAGTGATCAGGCGTCAACTGTGGTGCCGGGCCAGGGTTTACGCCTCGTCGCGCAGCTGCTCCTCCGTCAGCCCGCGGCGCCAGTAGCCCACGAACGTCACTCGCCGGCGGTCGATGCCGCGCTCGCCGACGAAGTGCCGCCGCAACTGCTTCACCCGGCCCGCCTCTCCGGCGATCCAGACGTACGGCCGCCGGGCGGTGGGAAGTTCGACGGCGCGCAGCTCGTCCAGTGCCATGGGGGAGTCCCGGCCCGGTGCGGCGGACCGCTCCCGGACGAACCAGGTGATCTCCGCGTCGGCGTCGGTCGCCAGGTCCTGGACGTCCCCGGCGTGCGGCACCTCCAGCCACACCCGGACCCTGGTGCCGGCCGGGAGGGCCTCCAGGACGGCGGCGGTGGCGGGCAGGGCCGTCTCGTCGGCCCAGAGCAGCACCAGGTCGGTGTCCTCGGGCGGACGGAAGCGGATGGCGCGGTTGTCGGCGATCGCCGGGCCGAGCAGCAGCACCCGGTCACCGGCGGCGGCGCGGGCGGCCCACCGGGAGGCCGGGCCCGCCTCGGCAAGGACGCCGGCCTCCTCGGAAACACCGTGCAGGACGAAGTCGATGTCGATCTCGGTGGTGCGCCCCTCGGCGTCCGCGCGAAGTCCCCGCAGCGTGTACGAGCGCATCACCGCCCGCACGTCGTCGGGCAGTTCGCGCCAGCCCTGCCACCAGCCGTCGCCGAGCTCAAGAGGGACGACGGGCGCGTCCTGTCCCGGGTGCGGCAGGAACAGCGACAGGGACTGGTCGCGTCCGTCGGAGCGGAAGTGGCGCAGCTCGGGACCGGCGAAGGTGACCCGGACCAGGGAAGGGCCGAGCCGCCTCGTCGTCACGACCTGAAGGGCGAAGAAACGGAACGGGGCGGCTACGGCGGTGGTCACGTACGGCTCCGGGACGGGAGGGTGCTGTCGGGGACGGTCAGCCGACCTTCTTGGCCTTCTCGATGGCCTCGGCCAGGTTCTCCACCAGCGGGGCGCACTTGTCGTAGGACAGGATCGGCTCGGCGGAACGCGGGATGACCTGGCCGGCCTTGACCGCGGGGAGCTTCTTCCAGGTCCCCTCGGTGATGTCCGCGGGCTGGATGGCCGAGGAGCGGTCGTCCATCATGATGATGTCGGCCTTGTACTTGTCGACGTTCTCCCAGCTGAGGCTCTCGAACCAGCCGCCGCCCTGGCTCTTGGCCTCCTCGGGCGGCTCGACGAAGTTCACGCCGAGAGCCTTGAAGTACTCCAGGTCCACCGAGAGGTTGGTGCCGGAGACGTAGAACAGCTCCGGGCTCGCGGAACCGGCCATCACCTTGATGCCGGGGTTGGCCTTGACGGCTTTGCGCAGCCGCTCCGAGGCCTCCTCGAACCGCTTCTTGGCCTCGGTGGCCTTGGCCGCCTTCATGTCGCCGCCGAGGGACTCGGCCAGCTCCCACATCCGCTGCAGCGGGGCGGTGAGCTGACGGTCGTACACGGAGATGCCGACGCTCGGGGCGAGCTTGGCGATCTTGTCCTTGGACGCCTCGGGGACGTACCAGAGGGTGCCGGCGTCGTCGAACATCGTGGAGATCAGGACGTCCGGCGCGAGCGTCGCGTACTTCTCGACGTTGAACTGGTCCCAGACGTTGCCGAGGATGGTCACCTTGCTGATGTCCATGTCGCCGGCCTGGACATCGGCCTTGCCGTCCTTGGTCTCCGTCGGACCGAAGACGCCCTTGACCTGGACGCCGTAGTCGTACAGCGCGGCGGCCACACCGGTGAACGCCACGATGTTCGCCGGCTTCTTGTCGAGCTTCACCGTGGTGCCCCGGTCGTCCTTGAAGGACCACGGACCGGACGTGGCGTCGCCACCGCCCTTCGAGCCGCCGCTCTTCGCGTCCTCGTCCCCGCAGGCGGCGAGCACGGCGCCGAGTCCGAGGGCGCCGCCGGCGGCGAGCAGTCCCCGACGGGAGAAGCGGGCGGTTCTGGCGTTCGACATGGGTGGGTCTGCTTTCGTGCGTGCGGAGCCGGCCTTGGCTGAATGAGGCTTAGGTTAGCCTAACCTCATGATCTGTCCAGGGGGTGCCCGGTGTGCATCCCCTCACGGACCGCCGGATTGCGACCCTGTACCGTGATCACCTTCACGCAAGGGGGCGCACCATGGACGCGGTCCGACGCTGGGGCCCGTCCGTGGCCGTCAACCTGATCCTCGGCATCGTGGCCGTCGTGCCGCTCTGGCTGTCGATGATGTTCCTGTCGAACTACCCGCTGGCGGCACTGGGACTGACCTCCCGAGAGCCCACCGACAATGACGGCGTGCTCCCCTGGGCGGTGATCCTCGGCGGCGCATGGGCGGTGTTCCTGGCCCTGTGGCTTCCCCTCGGCGGCCTCGCGCGCCCGGGGGCGGGGGTGGCGGGCCGCCGCTACTGGACCGTCAGCTCGGCACTGGTGCTGACGCCCTTCGCCGCCCTGACGGTGCTGTTCGTCCTCGTCGACGGATGAGCGCGGCGGCACACCGGTCCGCGCCCCGACGGCGCGGACCGGCGCGGGCGTTCAGCCCGCCAGTCCCAACTCGCGGGCGATCAGCATGCGCTGCACCTCGCTCGTGCCCTCGCCGATCTCCAGGATCTTCGAGTCGCGCCACATACGGGCCACCGGGTACTCGTTCATGAAACCGTAGCCGCCGTGGATCTGGGTGGCCTCACGGGCGTTGTCCACCGCGACCGTGGAGGAGTACAGCTTCGCCAGCGCCGCCTCCTTCTTGAACGGCTCGCCCGCCACCAGACGGCTCGCCGCGTCCCGCCACGCGAGACGGGCCGTGTGCGCCTTCATCTCCATGTCGGCGATCTTGAACTGGATCGCCTGGTTGGCGCCGATCGGACGCCCGAAGGCGTGCCGCTCCTTGGCGTACTTCACCGACTCGTCCACACAGCCCTGCGCAAGACCCGTGCCCAGCGCCGCGATGGCGATGCGGCCCTCGTCCAGGATCCGCAGGAACTGGGCGTAGCCGCGGCCCTCCTCGCCCAGGAGGTTGGCGGCCGGGACCCGCACGTCCTGGAAGGACAGCTCACGCGTGTCCGAGGCGTTCCAGCCGACCTTCGAGTACGGCGCCGCCACCGTGAAGCCCGGCGTGCCGGACGGGACGATGATCGACGAGATCAGCGGCTTGCCGTCCGGCTTGCGCCCGGTGACCGCGGTCACCGTGACCAGGCCCGTGATGTCCGTGCCCGAGTTGGTGATGAAGCACTTGGTGCCGTTGATCACCCACTCGTTCGCCGACTCGTCCAGCCGGGCCGTCGTACGGGTCGCGCCCGCGTCGCTGCCGCCGTCCGGCTCCGTCAGACCGAACGCGCCCAGCATCTCGCCGGAGCAGAGACGGGGCAGCCACTGGCGCTTCTGCTCCTCGGTGCCGAAGAGGTGCAGCGGCATCGCGCCGAGCGAGACGCCCGCCTCCAGGGTGATGGCCACCGAGGAGTCCACCCGGGCCAGTTCCTCCAGGGCGACGCCGAGCGCGAAGTAGTCGCCGCCCATGCCGCCGTACTCCTCCGGGAACGGCAGGCCGAACAGGCCCATGCGGCCCATCTCCCGCACGATCTCGTACGGGAACTCGTGCCGCTCGTAGAAGTCACCGATCTTCGGCGCCACCACGTCGTGCGCGAACTCCTCGACCGTACGGCGGAGTTCTTCCAGTTCGGGGGAGAGCTTGTGGTCCATGGTCGTTCACTGCTCCTGGTGGGAGAGGGCTCGTACGGTGCGGGACGGGCTGGGTCGGCCCAGGTGGGCGGCCATCCAGACGCTTGTGGCGACGAGACGGCCGAGGTCGACCCCGGTGTCGATGCCGAGACCCTGCAGCATCCACACGAGGTCTTCGGTGGCGAGATTGCCGGTGGCGGACTTCGCGTACGGGCAGCCGCCCAGTCCGCCGGCGGACGCGTCGACCGTGGCGACGCCCCGCTGGAGCGCGGCCAGCGTGTTGGACAGCGCCTGGCCGTAGGTGTCGTGGAAGTGCACGGCCAGCGCGGACACCGGGACGTCCGCCTCGCCGAGCGCGGTGAGCAGGGCCGTCACATGGCCCGGGGTCGCCACGCCGATGGTGTCGCCCAGGCTCAGCTCGTCGCAGCCCATGTCCAGCAGGGCCCGGCACACCCGCACCACCTGGGCGAGGGGGACCGCGCCCTCCCACGGATCCCCGAAGCACATCGAGAGATAGCCGCGGACGTGCACGTCCTGCGCCTTCGCCCGCCGCACCACCGGCTCGAACATGGCCAGCGACTCGTCCACCGTGCGGTTGAGGTTGGCCTTGGCGAAGGACTCCGTGGCGCTGGCGAACACCGCCACCCGCCGGGCGCCCAGCGCCAGCGCGCGGTCCAGGCCGCGCTCGTTCGGCACCAGGACCGGCAGCGACACCGGCAGATCGGACACCGCCGGGTACAGCTCCTCGGCGTCCGCCAGCTGGGGCACCCAGGTCGGGTGGACGAAGCTGGTCGCCTCGATCGTGGTCAGACCGGTACCGGCCAGGCGGCGGACGAACTCCGCCTTGACGGCCGTCGGGACGGTCGCCTTCTCGTTCTGCAGGCCGTCGCGTGCGCCCACCTCGTGGATCCGCACCCGCGCGGGCAGCCCCTCGGCCGGTACGGCCATGGGCAGGCCCAGTTCCGAGGCGTTCATTCCGTCTCCTCCTCCACGGGGGCGATCACGGCCAGCACCTGGTCCATGGCGACCGTCGTGCCCGGGGACACGTCCAGCTCGGTCACCGTGCCGGCGTGCGGGGCGGAGATGACGTGCTCCATCTTCATCGCCTCCACCACCAGCAGGCTCTGGCCCGCGCTCACCTCGTCGCCGACGGCGACCTTCACCACCGTCACCGTGCCCGGCATCGGCGCGGTCAGCGAGTCGGCGCCCGCCTGACCCGCCCGGGTGAGGGACGCGGCGACCGGGTCGTGGTCGCGCACGTGCCAGGCGTCGCCGTCCCGGCCCAGCCAGGTGCCGTCCGGCAGGGCGGCGAAGGTGTGGGCGACGCCGTCGAGCGTGCAGGTGAGCCGGTGCCCGTCCACCGGGCCCGCGGACCCCCGCACCGGGGTGCCGGCGCCCGGCAGCAGCAGTTCCGTCCCGCCGTCCGCCGTGCCGCGCACGCGCACGGTCACCGGGTCGTGGCCCGGCACCCGCAGGTGGTGCACCGTCCACGCCCGCTCGCCGCCCATCCGCCAGCCGTCGGCGGCGGCGAACGGGTCGGCCCAGCCGGATCCGTCGGCGCTCCGACGGAGGGAGGCCTGGCGCAGCAGTGCCGCCGCCGCGTACGCCGCCGCCGGCACCTCGTCCGCCACGAGCCCGGCCACGTCGCGCTCGACCAGCCCCGTGTCCAGCTCCCCCGAGACCACCGCCGGATGGGCCAGCAGCCGCCGCAGGAACCCCGCGTTGGTCTGCACGCCCAGCGTCACCGTCTCCGCCAGCGCCGCGCGGAGCCTGCGCAGCGCGGTCGCGCGGTCGGGGCCGTACGCGATCACCTTGGACAGCATCGGGTCGTAGAGGCTGCCGACCTCCGTGCCCTCGCTCAGCCCGGAGTCGGTACGCACCCCGTCGCCCTGCGGCTCGCGCAGCCCGAGCACCGTGCCGCCGGAGGGGAGGAAGCCGCGCGCCGGGTCCTCCGCGCAGATACGGGCCTCGACCGCGTGGCCGGTGAGCCGGATGTCGTCCTGCCCGAACGGCAGCGGCTCGCCCGCCGCCACCCGCAGCTGCCACTCCACCAGGTCGAGCCCCGTGATCAGCTCGGTGACCGGGTGCTCCACCTGGAGGCGGGTGTTCATCTCCATGAAGTAGTACGACGACGGGTCGTCGCCCGGGACGATGAACTCCACCGTGCCCGCGCCCCGGTAGCCGCAGGAGCGGGCCGCCTGGACGGCCGCCTCACCCATCGCCGCCCGGGTCTCCTCGTCGAGGAGCACACTGGGCGCCTCCTCGATGATCTTCTGGTGGCGGCGCTGGAGGGAGCACTCGCGCTCACCCAGATGGACCACGCCCCCGTGGCCGTCGGCCAGGACCTGGATCTCGATGTGCCGGGGGCGGTCGATCCACCGCTCGACCAGCAGCGTGTCGTCCCCGAAGGACGCGCGGGCCTCGCGCCGCGCGGCGGCGATCTCGTCGGCCAGCACCGAGACGTCCCGCACCAGCCGCATGCCCTTGCCGCCGCCGCCCGCCGACGGCTTCAGCAGCACCGGCACGCCGATCTCCCGGGCCGCGTCCGCGAGCTGCTCGTCCGTCAGCCCGCTGCCGCTGGAGCCGGGCACGACCGGCACTCCGGCCGCCCGCACCGTCTCCTTCGCGCGGATCTTGTCCCCCATGAGGGAGATCGCGTCCGCCGGGGGTCCGATGAACACCAGCCCCGCCGCCTCGCACGCCCGCGCGAAGCCGGCGTTCTCGGCGAGGAAGCCGTATCCCGGGTGCACCGCCTGGGCGCCGGTGCGGGCGGCCGCCTCCAGCAGCCGCTCCACCGACAGATAGCTCTCCGCGGCCGGCGCCGGCCCGATCCGCACCGCCGTGTCGGCCTCCCGGACGTGCCGGGCGTCGGCGTCCGCGTCGGAGTACACCGCCACCGAGCGCACGCCCAGGGACCGCAGCGTGCGGATGACGCGGACCGCGATCTCCCCCCGGTTGGCCACCAGCACCGTCTCGAACATCTGCTCAGTCATCGTCAGGGGTCCCCTCACATCCGGAAGACGCCGAACTGAGGGTCACTCAGTGGCGCGTTGGCGCACGCGGTCAGGGCCAGGCCCAGGACCTGCCGGGTCTCCATCGGGTCGATCACGCCGTCGTCCCAGAGGCGGGCCGTCGCGTAGTAGGCGTTCCCCTGGTGCTCGTACTGCGCACGGATCGGGGCCTTGAAGGCGTCCTCGTCCTTTGCCGGCCACTCCTCGCCGCGCGCCTGAAGCTGGTCCCGCTTGACGGTCGCGAGGACGGAGGCCGCCTGCTCGCCGCCCATCACCGAGATCTTGGCGCCCGGCCACATCCACAGGAAGCGGGGGGAGTACGCCCTGCCGCACATCGAGTAGTTGCCCGCCCCGTACGACCCGCCGACCACCACGGTCAGCTTCGGCACGCGCGTGCAGGCGACCGCGGTGACCATCTTGGCGCCGTGCTTGGCGATGCCGCCCGCCTCGTAGTCCCGGCCCACCATGAAGCCCGAGATGTTCTGCAGGAACACCAGCGGGATGCCGCGCTGGTCGCACAGCTCGATGAAGTGGGCGCCCTTCTGGGCGGACTCGGAGAACAGGATGCCGTTGTTGGCGACGATGCCCACCGGGTGGCCGTGGATCCGGGCGAAGCCGGTGACCAGGGTCTGCCCGAACTCCGACTTGAACTCCTGGAAACGGGAGCTGTCGGTGATCCGCGCGATGATCTCCCGGACGTCGTACGGGGTGCGCGAGTCGACCGGCACCGCCCCGTACAGCCCGGCGGGGTCCACCTTGGGCTCGACCGCCTGCTCCACCTTCCAGGGCAGGGCTCCCCGCGCGGGGAGCGTGGAGACGATGTTCCGCACGATCCGCAGCGCGTGCGCGTCGTCCTCCGCGAGGTGGTCGGTCACGCCGGACACCCGCGCATGGACCTCGCCGCCGCCCAGCTCCTCCGCCGTGACCACCTCACCGGTGGCCGCCTTCACCAGCGGCGGGCCGCCGAGGAAGATCGTGCCCTGGTTCCTGACGATCACCGCCTCGTCGCTCATCGCCGGGACGTAGGCCCCGCCCGCCGTGCAGGAGCCGAGCACCGCCGCGATCTGCGGGATGCCGGCGCCGGACATCCGGGCCTGGTTGTAGAAGATCCGCCCGAAGTGGTCCCGGTCCGGGAACACCTCGTCCTGCATCGGCAGGAAGGCGCCGCCGGAGTCCACCAGGTAGACGCAGGGGAGCCGGTTGTCGAGGGCCACCTCCTGCGCGCGCAGGTGCTTCTTCACCGTCATCGGGTAGTACGTGCCGCCCTTGACGGTGGCGTCGTTGGCCACGACCACGCACTCCCGGCCGCTCACCCGCCCGATCCCGGCGATCACGCCGGCCGCCGGGGCCTGCCCCTCGTACATCCCGTCGGCCGCCAGCGGGGCCAGCTCCAGGAAGGGCGAGCCGGGGTCGAGGAGCGTGTCCACGCGCTCGCGCGGGAGCAGCTTCCCGCGCGCGGTGTGCCGTGCCCGCGCCCGCTCGCCGCCGCCGAGCGCCACCGCGGCCAGCTTGCCGCGCAGCTCCCCGACGAGCGCGCGGTGCGCCTCCTCGTTGGCCCGAAAGGCCTCCGACGCGGGATCGGCCGCGCTGTGAAGCTCCGGTGCCTCATGCATCCTGCGGGTCCCCTCACCTTGTTAATGAGCGTTAACGCATTTCCTTCAGGTTAACGAGCGCTAACGTCCCTGTCTAGAATCGTCTTCATGGCCACCAGAACCGACGCCCCCACCCGCCGTGAGCAGATCCTCAAGGAGGCCGCCCGGCTCTTCGCCGAACGCGGCTTCCACGGTGTCGGGGTCGACGAGATAGGTGCCGCGGTCGGCATCAGCGGACCCGGGCTCTACCGGCACTTCGCGGGCAAGGACGCGATGCTCGCGGAGCTGCTGGTCGGGATCAGCGGCTCGCTGCTGACCGGCGCGAAGCAGCGCCTGAAGGAGGCCGACGGCGTGGCCCCCGAGGCGGTCCTCGACTCGCTGATCGAGGGGCACATCGACTTCGCGCTCGACGACCGCCCCCTCATCACCCTGCACGACCGGGAGCTGGACCGCCTCCGGGACACCGACCGCAAGCTGGTCCGCCAGCTCCAGCGGCAGTACGTCGAGCTGTGGGTGGAGGTGGTGCGCCGGCTCTACCCGGAGCTGGCCGAACCGGCCGCCCGCTCGGCCGTCCACTCGGTGTTCGGCCTGCTCAACTCCACCCCGCACCTGGCCCGCCCGGGCTCGCTCCCGGGGCGCGCGACGACGGCCGCGCTGCTGCACCGGATGGCGCGGGGGGCGTTCGAGGCGGCGGGCGCGCGATGACCCCGGCGGAGCGACCTGCGGAGTGACGAGCATTACGGACCGTCCGGTCTGGACGGCTGTGGATACTCGCCGGTACCTTTGATCTGAGCAAGCGCTTAGACATGCCCTGGTACTGGAGGTGGCGGACAGTGCGCCGTACGGTTTTCAACGAGGATCACGAGGCGTTCCGGGAGACCATCCGCGCCTTCATCGAGGCCGAGGTCGTGCCCGTCTACGACGAGTGGTTCGCGGCGGGCCAGGCGCCCCGCGACTTCTACTACAAGCTCGGTGAGCTGGGCATCTTCGGGATCAGCGTGCCCGAGGAGTTCGGCGGCGCCGGCATGGACACCCACAAGTTCGAGGCCGTCCTCTACGAGGAGACCGCCCGCGCGGGCGTCCAGTTCGGCGGCTCCGGCGTGCACGTGCTGCTCGCCCTGCCCTACCTCAAGATGCTCGCCACCGACGAGCAGAAGAAGCGTTTCCTGCCGAAGTTCGTCACCGGCGAGGAGATGTGGGCCATCGCGATGACCGAGCCGGGCACCGGCTCCGACCTCGCGGGCATGAAGACCACCGCCAAGCTGAGCGAGGACGGCTCGCACTACGTCCTCAACGGCGCCAAGACCTTCATCACCGGCGGCGTCCACGCCGACAAGGTGATCGTCTGCGCCCGCACCGCCGCCCCGACGGCCGAGGACCGCCGCCACGGCATCTCCCTGTTCGCCGTCGACACCAAGTCCGAGGGCTACTCCGTCGGCCGCAAGCTCGACAAGCTCGGCCTGAAGACCTCCGACACCGCCGAGCTGGCGTTCGTCGACGTCAAGGTCCCCGTCGAGGACCTCCTCGGCGAGGAGAACAAGGGCTTCTCCTACCTCGGCCACAACCTGGCCTCCGAGCGCTGGGGCATCGCCTTCGGCGCCTACGCCCAGGCCAAGGCCGCCGTCCGGTTCGCCAAGCAGTACGTGCAGGAGCGCACCGTCTTCGGCAAGCCGGTCGCCCACTTCCAGAACACCAAGTTCGAGCTGGCCGCCTGCCAGGCCGAGGTGGACGCCGCCGAGGCCGTCGCCGACCGCGCCACCGAGGCCCTGGACGCCGGCGAGCTCACCCCCGCCGAGGCCGCCAGCGCCAAGCTGTTCTGCACCGAGGTCGCCCACCGCGTCATCGACCGCTGCCTCCAGCTCCACGGCGGCTACGGCTACATGAACGAGTACCCGATCGCCCGCCTGTACGCGGACAACCGGGTCAACCGCATCTACGGCGGCACCAGCGAGATCATGAAGTCGATCATCGCCAAGGACATGGGTCTGTAAGGCCCCGGACATCCCTGCCGTATACAACTGACCCCATGAGTCAGGCACTTCAGGAGCTCCTCGATCTGCTCGACCTCGAGCAGATCGAGGAGAACATCTTCCGCGGCCACTCCCGCCCCGCCGTCGTCCCCCGCGTCTTCGGCGGGCAGGTCGCCGCGCAGGCGCTCGTCGCCGCGGGGCGGACCGTCCCCGAGGACCGGCCCGCGCACTCCCTGCACGCGTACTTCCTGCGCCCCGGCGACCCCGGCGCGCCGATCGTCTACACCGTCGACCGGATCCGCGACGGCCGCTCCTTCACCACCCGGCGGGTGGTCGCGGTCCAGCACGGCAAGCCGATCTTCCACCTCTCGGCGTCCTTCCAGACCCACGAGGAGGGCCTGGACCACCAGGAGCCGATGCCGCCGTCCCCCGACCCGGACGCGCTGCCCACCTCGGAGGAACGCCTGCGCGGCTACGCCCACCTCTCCCCCGAGGTCGTGGACCGCTTCCTCGAGGCACGCGCCGCCGTCGACCTGCGCTACGTGGACGAGCCGCCCTACGGCCGCTTCGGCGAGCCCCGCGCACCGCACTCCCAGGTGTGGTTCCGCACCAACGGCAAGCTCGCCGACGACCCCCTGCTGCACGTCGTCCTGGCCACCTACGTCTCCGACATGACGCTGCTCGACTCCGTCCTCCTCGCCCACGGGCGCGGCGGCTGGGCCGTCGGCGACGTCGTGGGCGCGTCCCTGGACCACGCCATGTGGTTCCACCGCCCGTTCCGCGCCGACGAGTGGCTGCTGTACGACCAGCAGTCCCCCTCGGCCCACGGCGGCCGGGGCCTCGGCCAGGCCCGCATCTACACCCAGGACGGCCGACTCGCGGTCTCGGTCATCCAGGAGGGCGTGGTCCGCGTCCCGCGCGAGGACTGACCGGCCCCGGCGGCGAAAACCCCGGTGACCTCACCGGCTGCGGCCTACGCTGCCCCGGTGAGGAGACACCTGCGTCTGCGCCGTCTCGTCGTCGACGGCACCGTCCTGCACTGGACCGTCCGGCAGCGGGTGCGGCCCGCGTACGACGACTGCCGCCTGACGCTGTCCTTCTTCACCGAGGGGTGGCGCGCCGGGACCGGGCGCAGACTGTCCCTGGTCTTCGCCCCGGGCGAGCACCGCATCGTCTCGAACAGCTACTTCGAGGCCGGCACCGTGATGCGCCTCCCGGACCGCGCCGATCTCAACCTCCACGAGCCGGGCGCGGCCCGCCGCCTCCTGGACGCCGCGGCGCCGTCCCTGGACCCGCGGCCGGCCGCCCGGGACGTCGAGGTCGACGGCTGGCCCTACTTCGACGCGGTCGTGGACTCCCCGGCTCCCAGCCCCGCCTCCGCCAGCAGATAGGCCGTCATCGGGTCGTAGTGGCGGGGGCTGGTCACATGGTCGTCGAGGGGGACGGTCACCTGGACCGTGCCCTCGGACTCGGCGAGGAACAGGGCCGGGTCGTTGCAGTCGGCGTACCCGACGGAGTCGACGCCGTACTGCCCGGCCGCGCCCGCCCAGCCGTGGTCGGCGACGACCAGGTCGGGCAGCGGGCGGCCCCCGCGCTCCAGCGCGGTCAGGATGGCCTTCATCGGCTCACCGGAATGCGTGTGCCACAGCGTGGCGCCGTGCTCCAGCATCGCCACGTCCGCGAACTGCATCACATAGCCCTCGTCCGTCGTCAGCCCGTCCGGGATGACGACGATCTCGCAGCCCGCCGCCCGCAGCGCCGCGGCCGTCGCGCGGTGCACGTCGAGCAGTCCGCCCGGGTGGCCGGTGGCGAACAGCACCCGCTGCTGCCCGTCCGCCGCCTTGCGCAGCCGTCCCGCCATCCGCTCCAGGCCGGCGACCGTCAGCTCCGGGTCGATGGTGTCCTGCCCGTAGCGGTATTCGGGATCGTCGTTGACGCCGACCCGTTCGGCCATCACCGCGAGCACGTCCTGCTCGTCGGTCCAGCGGTCACCGAGCTCCAGGCCGAGCCAGTAGTGGCGGTCGCCGTTCGCCAGTTTGCGGTAGTGGGAGAGGTTGTTCTCGCGCGGCGTGGCGACATCGCCCGCGATGCGGGTGGCGACCAGGTGTTCGACGAGTTCGGCGCGGCTGGGTGTCCCGGGTATCGGCATGCCCCCCATTGTGGAGCAGGGCCCCGTGGGCGTCTTTGGCGTATCGCGCGCTGGGATGTGCGTCACGTACTCAGACGGCTGCGCGCGGATACTCAGACCCTCAGGAGCGGCGCAGCGCGAACCACAGCTCCATCCGTACGTCCGGATCGTCCAGGTCCATCTCCAGCAGCGCCGCGCACCGCGCGATGCGCTGCCGCACGGTGTTGCGGTGCACGGAGAGCGCCACCGCCGTGCGGTCCCAGCTGCCGTGCAGCGAGATCCAGGTGCGCAGGGTGTCCGTGAGGGCAGGGGTCGCCGCTATCGGCGCGAGCAGCGCCCGCGCGTGGGCGTCCGCGTCCTGCGGCGGGACCAGGTCGGTGAGGGCGGGGCGGTCGTGGTGCCGGACCAGCGGGGTGCGGGTGGCGCGGGCGCGGGCCAGGGCGCGGGCGGCCTGGGTGTCGGCGGCGGGCCAGTCGGGCGGGGCGGCGGCCGCGCTGACGCCGAGGGTCCAGCCGGGGGGCGGGTCGACGGGGCGGTCGGCGGGGACGAGTACGCGGACGGTCCTGTCGGGCGACAGGTCCACCAGGGCCGATCCGAGGGCCGTGCCGAGGGCGGAGGCGGCCAGGGCGTCGGGGGCGGTGGGGGTGTCGGGTTGTGCGTGCACCACGCGGTGGCGCGTTCCGCCCAGGAGCGGTGCGACGTCCTCGGGCCGCGCGCCCAGCAGGAGACGCACCAGGGCGGAGGAGCGGTCGGTGGCGGTGCGGCTGTGCTGTTCTCCGGTGAGGAGGGAGAGGAGGACGGCGGCGACGGAGGCGATGGCGTGGTCGCCGGGGTCGCGGTGGGGCGCTGCCACGCCGAGGACGAAGCCGTGGCCGGCGGCGAGGGCGTAGGCGGCGAGATGGGTGCCGTCGACTGTGTCGCTGGCGGAGGCGGGGGCCGGGCGGGGGGTACCTCCCAGGTCCTTTCGGGCACTGGAGGAGGCGCGATCCCCCGCAGCCACGGCCGGCCGGACCAGTGCTGAGAGGTTGGTCAGGGCTTCTCTCGCGGCCGGGGGCGGGGGTGTGCCCGCGGCGGCGGTTTCGGTGGTGTCCGGGGCGTGGAGGACGGCCCAGCCGCCGATGCGCTGGGCCAGTTGATGGAGCACCGGCCGGACCGGGTCCGGCCGGGCCGCCGCCGTGGCGAGGCTCTGCTGGGCCTCCGTGACCCGGCGCAGCTCCGCCAGACGGGCCTGCGCCATCAACTGCCAGACCGCCCGCGCCACCCCCGAGAACGTGGTCCGCGGCGGCACCTCGAGCAGCGGCAGCCCGTGCATCTCGCAGGCCTCCACCAGCGCCCCCGGCACCGTGTCGTGCACCGGAGCCACGCCGAAGCCGAGCGCCGCCCCGCCCGCCGCCACGATCCGCGAGACGTACGCGTCGAAGTACCCCGCGCCCGCCCCCTCCGGGATGTGCACGCCCGCCGACAGCAGCAGCTCCCCGCCCAGCAGATAGGGGTAGGGGTCCGCCATCTCCGAGGTGTGCACCCAGTGGACGACGGCACCGGGGTCCTCGGGCCCCGCGATACGGCGCAGCCCGAGGTCCGCGCGAGCCAGCAGCGCGTCCAGGAACACCGGGGGCGTGGGCGGAACCGTAGGGTCTGGCATGGTGGACGTTTCCTCCATCGTGCGCAGCCAGTATGGATGAAACGTACACTTCGCAGTCGCTTTTCGGCCACCTAGGGTCGGGTCGACCAGGACACGCCACCGACAGTGCGCGAAGGAGGCCCCGCATGGCCGTCGACTATCTGGTCATCGTCGTCTATCTGGCCGGCATGCTGGCCATGGGCTGGTGGGGCATGCGCCGCGCCAAGTCCAAGAGCGAGTTCCTGGTGGCCGGCCGCCGCCTCGGCCCCGCGATGTACTCCGGCACCATGGCCGCCATCGTCCTCGGCGGCGCCTCCACCATCGGCGGCGTCGGCCTCGGCTACCAGTACGGCCTCTCCGGCGCCTGGATGGTCTTCACCATCGGCCTCGGACTGCTCGCCCTGAGCGTCTTCTTCTCCGCCCGCATCGCCCGGCTGAAGGTCTACACCGTCTCCGAGATGCTCGACCTGCGCTACGGCGGCCGGGCGGGTGTCATCTCCGGCGTCGTCATGTGGGCGTACACCCTGATGCTCGCCGTCACCTCGACCATCGCCTACGCCACGATCTTCGACGTCCTCTTCGACATCAACCGCACCCTGGCGATCATCCTCGGCGGCTCCATCGTCGTCGCGTACTCCACGCTCGGCGGCATGTGGTCCATCACGCTCACCGACATGGTGCAGTTCGTCGTGAAGACGATCGGCGTGCTGCTCCTGCTGCTGCCCATCGCCGTGGTCAAGGCCGGCGGCTTCGGCGAGATGAAGGCGCAGCTGCCCACCGAGTACTTCGACCCGCTGGGCATCGGCGGCGAGACCATCTTCACGTACGTGCTCATCTACACCTTCGGCATGCTGATCGGCCAGGACATCTGGCAGCGCGTGTTCACCGCCCGCAGCGACCGCACCGCTCGGTGGGGCGGCACCGTCGCCGGCACCTACTGCCTCGCCTACGCCCTCGCCGGCGCCGTCATCGGCACGGCCGCCAAGGTGCTCTACCCCGAGCTCGGCAGCCCCGACGACGCCTTCGCCACCATCGTCAAGGACGAACTGCCCATGGGTGTGCGCGGCCTCGTCCTGGCCGCCGCCCTCGCCGCCGTGATGTCGACCTCCTCCGGCGCGCTCATCGCCTGCGCCACCGTCGCCAACAACGACATCTGGTCCCGGCTGCGCGGCGTCGTGCGCCCCGAGGGCGAGCAGCGCGACGAGGTCAGGGGCAACCGCGCCTTCATCCTCCTCATGGGCCTCGCCGTGATCGGCACCGCCATCGCGCTGAACGACGTCGTCCAGGCGCTGACCGTCGCGTACAACCTGCTCGTCGGCGGGCTCCTCGTGCCCATCCTCGGCGGACTGCTGTGGAAGCGCGGCACCGCGCAGGGCGCCCTCGCCGCCGTCGCCGCGGGCGGTCTCGCCGTCGTCGGCCTCATGGCGGGCTACGGCATCCTCGCCAACGAGCCCGTCTACTACGGCCTGCTGTCCTCCCTCGCCGCCTACGTCGCCGTCTCCCTGGCGACCCGGCCCACCGACGCGGCCGTACTCGCCGCCTGGCGCGAACGCCTCGCCGGCCGCACCCCCGCACCCGAATCCGTGTCCGAACAGGTCCCCGCCGCCCAGTAGCATCATCAGGGCAGTCAGTACATACGCGACGAAGCGCAGAAAAGAGAGCAGTTCCCCATGAGCAACGAGACGCCGCGCGGCCCCGTCGACTCCTCCCGCGTCCCGCGGTACGCCGGCCCCGCGACCTTCGCCCGGCTGCCCCGCCTCGACGAGGTCGGCCGCGCCGACGTCGCCGTGGTGGGCGTGCCGTTCGACTCGGGCGTCTCCTACCGGCCGGGCGCCCGCTTCGGCGGCAACGCCATCCGCGAGGCGTCCCGGCTGCTGCGCCCCTACAACCCGGCCCAGGACGCCTCCCCCTTCGCCCTCGCCCAGGTCGCGGACGGCGGTGACATCGCCGTGAACCCGTTCAACATCAATGAGGCCGTGGAGACGGTCGAGGCGGCGGCCGACGACCTGCTCGGCACCGGCGCGCGCCTGATGACCCTCGGCGGCGACCACACCATCGCCCTGCCGCTGCTCCGCTCCGTCGCCAAGAAGCACGGCCCGGTCGCCCTGCTCCACTTCGACGCCCACCTGGACACCTGGGACACCTACTTCGGCGCCGAGTACACCCACGGCACCCCGTTCCGCCGCGCGGTGGAGGAGGGCATCCTCGACACCTCCGCCCTCTCCCACGTCGGCACCCGCGGCCCCCTCTACGGCAAGCAGGACCTCACCGACGACGAGAAGATGGGCTTCGGCATCGTCACCTCCGCCGACGTCTACCGCCGGGGCGCCGACGAGGTCGCCGACCAGTTGCGCCAGCGCATAGGCGCCCGCCCGCTGTACATCTCCATCGACATCGACTGCCTCGACCCCGCCCACGCGCCCGGCACCGGCACTCCCGAGGCAGGCGGCATGACCTCCCGCGAGCTGCTGGAGATCCTGCGGGGCCTGGCCTCCTGCAACCTGGTCTCGGCGGACGTCGTCGAGGTGGCGCCCGCGTACGACCACGCGGAGATCACCTCGGTCGCCGCGTCGCACACCGCCTACGAGCTGACCACGATCATGTCCCGCCAGATTGCAGAGGCCCGCGCGAAGTGACTCACGACCACGACCTGGTGCTCCGCCCGACGCCGGCCCAGACGGAGGCCGCGCTGAACCCGCCCCCCGGCCGCAACGGCGGAGACCTCGTCGTGGAGACCCTGGCCGGGCTCGGCGCGACCACCGTCTTCGGCCTGCCCGGCCAGCACGCCCTCGGCATGTTCGACGCCCTGCGCCGCTCCGACCTGCGGTACATCGGCCTGCGGGTGGAGAACAACGCCGGGTTCGCGGCGGACGCCTACGGCCGGATCACCGGCGAGGCGGCCCCGCTGCTGCTGTCGACCGGCCCGGGGGCACTGACCTCGCTGGCCGCGCTCCAGGAGGCGGCGGCCGCGTCCGCTCCCGTGCTGGCGATCAGCAGCCAGATCCCGACGGCCGGGCTCGGCGGCGGCCGCCACGGCTATCTGCACGAGCTCCCCGACCAGTCGGCCTCGTTCCGGGGCGTGGTCAAGTCCGTCCACACGGTGCGTACCGCGTCCCAGATCCCGTCGGCGGTCGCGGAGGCCTGGAAGTCGGCGCTGACGGTCCCGCACGGACCGGTGTGGGTGGAGATCCCGCAGGACGTCCTGCTCGCGGAGACGGCCCTGCCGGTGGTGACGGCGATGGACGCCACCCCGGACGAGCTGCCCCCGCGTCCCGAGCTGACCGCCCTCGCCGCCCATCTGCTGGCCACCGCGGAACGCCCCGCGATCATCGCGGGTGGGGGAGTGGTCCGCTCGGACGCCTCCGGCAAGCTGAAGCAGCTCGCCGAGCGGATCCAGGCCCCGGTCGTCACCACACCCGGCGGCAAGGGCGCCTTTCCCTGGACGCACCCGCTGTCGCTCCAGTCCTGGATGGAGGACCGCCACACCACCGACTTCCTTCAGGACGCGGACGTCCTGCTCGTCGTCGGCTCGGGCCTGGGAGAACTCTCCTCCAACTACCACACGTTCCGGCCGCGTGGCCGTGTCGTCCAGATCGAGGCCGACCTCGGCAAGCTGGAGTCCAACCATCCGGGCATCGGCATCCACGCGGACGCCCGCCTCGCCCTCCAGGCGCTGCTGGAAACGGTGGAACCGCGCGAGGACGCGACCGCTGCGGAGCGGGTGCGGGACCTGCTGGACCGGGTGCGCGCACGCATCGCCGCCCAGGAACTCACCCTGGAGCAGCAGGTGCTCGCGGCGGTCCGCCGAGCCCTTCCCACCAGTTCACCGTCGTTCTGGGACATGACCATCCTGGCCTACTGGGCCTGGTCCGCCTTCGACGCCATGGGCCCCAACCACCTGCACTCGGCGCAGGGCGCGGGCGGCCTCGGCTACGGCTTCCCGGCAGCTCTCGGCGCGGCGGTCGCCGACCCCACCCGCCCGGTGCTGGCGGTCTCCGGGGACGGCGGCGCCCTGTACTCCGTCGCCGAACTGGCCACGGCCCGCCAGTACGACCTGGACGTCACCTGGCTGATCGTCGACGACGGCGGCTACGGCATCCTGCGCGAGTACATGACCGACACCTTCGGCGAGCCCACGGCGACGGAACTGACCCGCCCCGACTACGTGGCCCTGGCCGAGTCCTTCGGCGTCCCGGGACTGCGCACCACCCCCGAGACCCTGGAGCAGGACCTCGCGAAGGCCCTGGCGACCCCGGGCCCCTCGGTCGTCGTCCTCCCGGCGGTCCTGCGCATGTTCGCGCCCACCCACCTGGACTGAGGCTGGACTGAGGCGCGAGCGCCTACGAGATCGCCCGCAGCCGTCCGCGCCCCTTCCGCTCGCCGAGGCGAGCCAGCGCCTGAGACGTCGCCTCGTCGTCAGGCAGGAGGACCAGCAGCAGCTGGGAGTCCGACGGGAGTTCGAGGAACTCGCGGCGCAGGCGCAGGTCACTCGCGTCGGGGTGGCGGAGGCGCAGCACGCCTCGCTCCGGGACCTTGTGGCGGTTCATCCGGCGGGTGAACTCCGGGCCGGCCGCGGGCGCTAGCTCCGCCGCCAGCCACTCCGCGTTCTCCGCCTTCGGACCCAGCCACAGGTCGAAGACCTGCTCGTCGGCGACCTCGTCCCAGTCGGGGAAGAACGACCGGGCGCGCGGGTCGGTGAACACGTACCGCGTGAGGTTCGGCCCGTCCCCGTCCAGCAGCCCCGTGCCGGCCGTGAGCGCCTCGTAGGCCGGGGTCCAGGCGAGGAGGTCGCCCAGCCGGTTGGTGACCACCGCGACGCCCGGCTCCAGCAGCCGCAGCGTCTCCCGCACCGACGCCCGCACGTCACGGCGGGCGGGCTCGCGTCCGAGGTGACCGGTGCACTCGTCACCGCTGATCTTCGCCAGGTACCGCACGTGCTCACGCTCCGCCGGGGTCAGCGCGAGCGCGTCGCACAGCGCGTGCAGCACGGCCACCGAGGGGTGGCGGTCGCGGCCCTGCTCGATCCGGGTCAGGTACTCGACGCTGACCCCGGCCCGCGTCGCCACGTCCGAGCGGCGCAGCCCGGGGGAGCGGCGGCGGCCGTGCTCCGGGAGCCCCAGCTGCTCAGGCTGGGTGCTGTCACGCTTGAGCCGCAGGAAGTCGCCCAGTGGTGTCCCCATGACCGCGAGGATAGGACGGTCGGCGCGCCCGCGCGGAGTGCTCAGCATGGCCCTGCGGGGGCCAGCCTGAGCGCGGTCTGGCTGCCGTCCCGGGCCGGTTCCAGGGTGGACGGCATGGACATCAACACGCACAAGCTCGTGGTCGTCGTCGGCAGCGTCCGTGAGGGACGGTTCGGTCCCGTGGTGGGCTCGTGGGTCGCGGAGCAGGCACGCGAGCACGGCGGATTCGACGTCGAGGTCGTCGACCTGGCCGAGCACGACATCCCCCTGGCCCTGCCGGACGCCTACCCGTCGGTGGCTGGCGCCTCCTACCCGCGCCCCGCCGCGATGGCCCCGCTCACGGCGGCGCTGGAGGGCGCGGACGCCTTCATCATGGTCACGCCGGAGTACAACCACAGCTACCCGGCCTCCCTCAAGGCCGCGATCGACTGGCACTACACCCAGTGGGCGGCCAAGCCCGTCGCGTTCGTCAGCTACGGCGGCGGGGCGGGCGGCCGGCACGCCGTCCTGCACCTGGAGAACGTCATGAGCGAACTGCACGCGGTGACCATCCGCGACGGTCTCGCCTTCCCGCTGAACCGGGTGGCGTGGGCGGACGGCCGCCCCCAGGACACCGAGTCCGCGGGCTACGCGAAGAAGCTGCTGGACCAGCTCTCCTGGTGGGCGGGCGCCCTCCGCACGGCCCGGGAGACGGTGCCGTACCCGGCGTGACGGTTCCTGAGGGTGGTGTGCGGGGCGTACGAAGCCCTGGCCCACCCCGTTGATCCGTCCGCTGAGGTCGTCCAGGACGCCCCGGCAGTGGTGTCGGGGCGGTTCCGTGCTCGCGACGGGTTGGCCGGACCCGCTTGGCTCGGCGGTGCGCTCCGTTGAACACCCTTCCCGCACGCGCGGAGCGCACGCCCACAGCACCGGCGCCCGGCCCTCAGCCTGCCCTTTCCGTTCCGGGGAGCGGCTTGTACACGATGTTGATCACACGATCGGCTGCGGAAGCGATATGTTCCAAGAGATCGCAGGCGTCCCGGCCAGGACGATGTCAGACGCGGCCATTAACGTGAGCCCGGAGAGGAGGACAGCGTGCTGCTGAGGTTCCGCGTCGCGAACGTACGGTCCATGCGAGACGAGCAGGAGCTGTCCTTCGTCACGCCCGGCGGCGAACCGCGCGGATCGGCGAACCCGGTGGATCTCGCAGGCGGCGGATCCGTCTCCGTCTTCCCGCTGATCGGCATCTTCGGAGCCAACGCCTCAGGCAAGTCGAACGTGCTGACCGCGATGACGGACATGCGTAACGCGGTGCTCAACTCCTATGCGCAGTGGGCCTCTTACGACGGCATCCCGCGTCAGGTCTTCTCCCTGGACCCCAAGAGCGAGAGTGAACCCTCCTTCTTCGAAGTTGACGTCGTCATCCAAGGGGTCCGCTGGACGTACGGCTTCGAGCTCGGAGCCACCCGCGTCGAGTCCGAATGGCTGCACAGCTACCCGCGCGGCCGCCGTCAGGAATGGCTCGACCGTGACGCCTCCCGTCCTGACGTCTTCAAGTGGCCCGGCGGACGCGTCAAGGACCGGGCTCAGCTCGTACGGCGTACGCGGCCGAACGCACTGCTGCTCTCCACGGCCGGCACGGACAATCACCCGCAGCTCTCCCCGCTGTTCCACTGGTTCCGCCGTAACTTCTGGATGATCAACCCGGAGGTCGAGCGGGACGAGCGCGCGCGCTACACCACGAAGGAACTGTCCGGCCCGAGGGCCACCAGGATCCAGGAGCTGCTGCGGGTCGCGGACCTCGGCATCACCGGAGCGACGGTCGTTAAGGAGAGCCCGGGCCGGGACACGGTGAAACTGACGCACCACTCGGCTGCCGGTGAGGTGTCCTTCGACTGGCAGGAGGAGTCCTACGGCACCCGGTCCTGGTTCGCCCTCCTCGGCCCTCTCCTCCTCGCCCTCGACGAAGGCGCGGTCCTCCTCGTCGACGAACTCGACGCCAGCTTGCACTCCCGCTTCGCGGCTGAGGTCGTCCGGCTCTTCCACGACCCGTACGCGAACCCCAAGGGCGCCCAGCTGGTCTTCACGTCGCACGACGCGACGGTGCTCACCACCCCGAGCGGCGAGCGACTCCTCGACCCGGCGCAGGTGTGGCTGACGGAGAAGGACAAGAACGGGGCGACCGAGCTGTATCCGCTCACCGACGCGGAGCCGGGCGAGGACGAGGACCTTACGCAGTCCTATCTCGCGGGGGCCTTCGGCGGGGTTCCGGCCCTCCTGGAGGGGCAGATCGCGCGGCGGCTGCTGGTGGCCCGCGAATCCGGCGTGTACGACGAGACAGGCGAGCAAGCGGACGGGGCGGGGCGCGACTGATGGGGCGGGCGCAGAAGGGCAAGGACTCGTGGGAGCGTCCGGCCCGGCGGGGCGGACAGCGCAAGCGCCAGGTGTACATCTTCACCGAGGGCAAGGTGACCGAGCCCTCGTATCTCGACATCCTCAAGGACCAGGGCGTCCCCCTCGCCGGCGAGGTTCCGGTGGAGATGCACATCGCAAACCGCAGAGCGGACAGTGGACGCAAGCCGCTCGACCTTGTCGAGCAGGCGATCAGGCTGAAGCGCGAAGAGGACCGCAAGGCGAAGCGGGCCAGGCTGGAAAAGAAGTACCTGCCGCAGGTCTGGTGCCTCTTCGACCACGACAACTACGCGTACGTCCGCGACGCTCTTGATCAGGCGGAGAAGGCGGGCATCGGTGTCGCCTTCTCGCATCCGTGCTTCGAGGTATGGCGGCTCGCCCACTACAAGCCGGTCAGTGGCTCGTTCGCCGGGGTGTGTGACGGGGCGGCCGTGCGGCTCCCGTTCCAGCGAGGTTCCCAGGACGCCAAGACTCCCAAGGTCGTCCTGCCGCACCAGATCCTGGGTCGCTACAAGACGGCGCGGAAGAACGCTGAGCGGATGAACAGCCAGCACCCGGCCCATGTGGGCGAGTGGGACAAGGACCCTTACACGGACGTGCACGAGTTCGTGGAGAAGGCGCTGCACATCGACAGCTACTGACCCTTCTCGGCCATGATCACGCGTTGATTTCGGGATGGCCCCGGCGGAGTCATAAGGTCTCTCCGTCATCTCAGGTCGGGTCATAGGGAGTCGTACGTGGCCAAGCTCACGCTCGCTCAGCTGGAACGGCATCTGTGGGCCGCCGCTGACATTCTGCGCGGCACGATGGACGCCTCCGAGTACAAGGACTACATCTTCGGGCTGCTCTTCCTGAAGCGGGCCAACGACGAGTTCGAGGCGGCCAGGGACAGGCTCAGGCAGTACGCCGTCGAGGAGCTGAAGCTCAGCGACGAGGACCTTCCCGGTTACCTGGAGCAGCCGGGCCCCTACCGCAAGCGCGATGTGCTGTATGTGCCGGAGGAGGCTCGCTGGGCCAAGGTCTCCGCCGCCACCCACAACATCAACGAGATGACCCTGCGTCCCGCCCTCCAAGCGCTTGAGGGGCAGAACAGCAAGCTCAAGGGTCTCTTCGACCACCTGGACTTCAACCGCATCGGCGGGTCGGGCGCCGCATCGGGCGCGGCCAAGCTCGCCGACCAGCGCCTGAAGCTCCTCATCGCGCACTTCGGGCGGATCCGGCTGCGTACGGAGGACTTCGAGTTCCCCGATCTGATCGGTGCCGCGTACGAGTACCTGATCAAGGAGTTCGCAGACTCGGCCGGGCGTAAGGGCGGCGAGTTCTACACCCCGCGTGCCGTGGTCCGCATGATGGTCGAACTCCTCGCCCCCACTGAGAACATGAGGATCTACGACCCGTGCGTCGGCTCGGGCGGCATGCTCATCCACGCGGCGGAGTACGTGGAGGAGCACGGCGGCGACACGTCGTCGATGTTCTTCGCCGGGCAGGACGCCAACTCCGGCTCCTGGATCATGTCGACGATGAACATGGTCCTGCACGGGGTGCGTCGCTTCGACCTGGCCACCGGGGACACGCTCTCCCAGCCGGCGCACGTGCCGCGCTCGGACGAGGACCGCTTCGACGGGGTGCTGAGCAATCCGCCGTTCTCCCTGGACTACTCCCTCGCGGACCTGGCGCACCCGGCCGAGCGTGCCCAGTACGGGGCGACGAGCGAGCGCGGCAAGGCCGACCTGATGTTCCTCCAGCACATGCTGTGGGAGGCGAAGCGGGAGGGTCCTCGCGGCGGCATGGTCATCACGGTCATGCCGCACGGGGTGCTGTTCCGCGGGGGTGGTGAGAAGGCCATCCGTACGGAGTTGTTGGAGAAGGATGCCATCGAGGCGGTCATCGGCCTCGCTCCGAACCTCTTCTACGGGACGGGTATCCCGGCCTGCATCCTGGTTCTGCGCCCGCCGAAGCGGAAGGACAAGGACCGGGAGCGGAAGGTGCTGTTCATCAACGCCGACCGCGAGTTCCACGCGGAGCGCGCGCAGAACATCCTGCTCCCCGAGCACGCCGAGAAGATCGTCTCCACGTTCCACGCGTACGAGGAGGTACCCGGCTTCTCGCGGATCGTGACTCGCGAGCAACTCGCCGCCAATGACGACAACCTCAACATCCGCCGCTACGTGGACAACACGCCGCCGCCTGAGCCGCAGGACGTGCGGGCGCACCTGGTGGGCGGGATGCCGCGCGCCGAGATCGAGGCGAAGAAGCCGCTGCTCGACTCGTACGGCATCGGGGTGACCGACCTGTTCGTGGAGCGGGAGCCGGCGGACCCGGCGTACGTCGACTTCCGGGACGAGGCGGCGGGCGGCCGTCCCGATCTGGGCGAGCTGGCCCGGCCCCGGGAGGAGGAGCTGCGGGCGGAGTTCGGCAAATGGTGGGAGGAGGAGGCCGCGCAACGGCTGGAGTCGGTGGCGGCCACGCCCGAAGCCCTCGCTTCGTCCACGTCCTCCGAGCGCAAGGCCGCGCTGATGGCGGTGCGGGGGCAGCTGATGAGGTCCTTCGGAGAACGGCTGGGGCGGGTCGGGCTGCTGGACCGGTACGCGTTGGCGGGGGCGGTCGCGGGCTGGTGGTGGGACGCCAAGTACGACCTGCTCGCGTTGTCGGAGAACGGGTTCGGAGGTGTCGTCGACGGGTGGGTCGAGAACGTCGACACGATGCTCTCGCCCGAACAGGACGCGCGGACGAAAAAGCTGCGTACGAGGACGGCTGCGGAGCGACGTCAGGCGTACGACCACAAGGTGGTCGCCGCGATCGCTCCGCGGTTCCTGGAGGAACTGGCGGAGGCGGACGCGCGCAAGGCGGAGGCGGACGCACGGTTCAAGGAACTGAGCGCGCGGCTCTCCGGGGGCGGGGAGGAATCGGAGGCCGACGGTGACCCGATCGACGGTGAGGCCGACTCGGAAAAAGTCGCTCTGAGCGTCGAGGAGTTGGCTCAGCTTACGACTGAGCTGGCGAAGGTGAAGAAGGCACGCACGAAGGCGGGCGCGGACATCAAACGCCTTGAGACGGACTTCCACCGGTATCCGTATCCGGGTGACTCGCCCACGCTGGGGGAGGAGCCGCCACGGTTGTTCCGGGCACGGGCGGAGCTTGACACGGAGGGGGAACGCCGGGTGGTGCTCAACCTGCTGCGGGACGACCTGGCGGCGAAGCTGGACGGGCATGTGGTGCGGTGGCAGCGGGAGCTGGCGGCTTCCTATGAGACGTGGGAGCAGAAGTACGCCGTCTCGTTGAGGGAGATTCGGGCGGGGCGGGAGCGGGCCGCGGACGCGCTGGATGGGTTCCTGAAGGAGCTGGGGTATGCGTGAGTTGCCCCCTGGGTGGACTTTGGGCAAGGTCGGCGACCTTTTTGACATGCAGCTTGGCAAAATGCTGAGTAAGGATGCATCGGCGGGACCTGAGCAGCGGCGGTATCTGACCAACAAGAACGTTCAGTGGAACAAAATCGATTTTGGAGCACTGAACTACATGAGCTTCAGTTCGACTGAGCGCGAAAGATTTCGATTGGTTCCAGGTGACCTGCTTGTTACTGAAGGGGGTGAGGTCGGGCGGACGGCGATTTGGGAGGGAGAGCGTGAAGATTGCTATTTTCAAAAGTCCCTGCATCGTTTGCGATCTCGCGGCCAGATCGACCCCCGGTACATGCTGCATTACATGAACTATGCAGCGCGCTGGCAGATGTTCACGGATTCGGTGGGGCAGACAAGCATCGCACACCTGCCGCAGGACAAGTTTGCTGAACATCTTGTCGCGCACCCAGTCGACTTGGCGGTGCAGCGGCGGATAGTGGCGGTAATCGATAGTCTGGCTGAGCTGGAGAGGGGAATCGAGAAATCGATCGCCAAACATCGTGCTAAACGATCGGGTATGCGGGAGAGTTTGCTGGCCCAGATGGATTGGGACTGCCCATTGTCAGAAGCCATTTCCGGGCCTCTTCGGAACGGGTTTTCGCCAGTGGAGAGTGTCCGATGGACTGGGGTGCAGATGCTCGGACTTGGATGCCTCACGCCGTGGGGGTTTTCCCCAGCTCAGTTGAAGAATGCCCCTTCGTCTGTATCATCTTCACATACGGCTATCCTGTCTGACGGTGACGTTCTGATGAGTCGCGCTAATACGCGCGAGTTGGTCGGTCTCGTGGGTGTCTATCAAGATGTGGGGACGCCGTGTATATATCCGGACCTCATGATGAGGATGCGGCCATCGAGCCGATGCTCTTCGCAATTCCTGGCTATCGCCTTGATGTCGGATCGGGCGCGACGAACGATTCGCTCGATGGCCCAAGGAACTTCGGACAGCATGGTTAAGATTTCGGCGGGCGCTGTGCGTGAACTCCGAATCCCCCTCCCGGATCTAAAGGATCAGGAGTATCTGCTCTCGACTCTCGACAGCGTGACCCACCAGTTGAGAAAAGAGAGTGCTGAGCTTGTCAAGCTTCGCCGTCTTAAACACGGGCTTGTGGACGACCTGCTGTCGGGGCGGGTTGCAGTATCTTCCATGACGGCTTGAACCAACGACGTCCGGCCCGCGCAAGCGCGGCGTGGGCCGGACAAATCATGGCGGGGAGCGGTCAGGCGGAGAAGCTTCTGTCCTTGACCGCTGCGACGAACGACGTCCAACCGACTGACGGGAAGACCAGTGCGGGTCCCTCAGGGGCCTTGGAGTCGCGGACGGGAACACCCGTGGGGTGGCCGTCCAGGACCTCAAGGCAGCTGCCGCCCTGATCATTGCTGTAGGAGGACTTCCGCCAGCCCTTCAGTGCCCCTGCGTTCGGTATCGTTCGGTCAGCCATGATGTTCGTAGTCCCTTGCTGTTGCCCTGAGTAGATCCAATGATTCCTTGAGCGGCAGCGCGTTGCCCAGTGCGAAATCGTAGCGATGTTGCAGCTCCTGAACCACGGACGGGCTGTCATGGATCTTCCCCATGTACAGGCCTTCGCCGTAGGCCACGGGTGGCTGATCCTCGAACCACATCAGCGTGAGCATGTTGCTCATGAGGGGATGCATGCCCAACGTGAACGGTAGAAGGTGCAGTTGGACTCGTTCGGCCTCGGCGAGTCTGATGAGGTGGTTGATCTGCTCCGCCATGACGTCCGGACCGCCGATCCGGCGTCGCAACACCGCCTCGTCCAGTAGCGCCCACACTACGGGTGACACTGGGTCGGCAAGGATCTTTGCGCGTTCCAGGCGTGTGACAAGGCGCCTGTCACGTTCCTGTTCACTCGCCGGAGGGAACGGCATGCTCAGAACCGCCCGTGCGTACCTTTCCGTCTGGAGGATGCCGGGGACGAACGACAGGGCGAACTCCCTGATCATCGTCGCCTGCTGTTCGAGCTGAAGGGCCGCCTCGAAGTAGCCCGCGACAGCGGTGTCGTCGTCCGGCAGGAAGCTGCTGAGTACATCGCCCGTGTTCAGCGCCCTGTCGAGGCGTCGCGCGTCCTCCTTCGACGGGGTGCGCCGGCCCGCTTCGATGTGTGCGATGTGCGAACGCGTCATGACGGCGGCCGTCGCCAGCTCCTGTTGCGTCAGCCCGGCCGCCTCTCGCTGCGCCTTCAACCACTCCCCATAGATGTTGCTCATCGTCAACTCCCGTGTGACAGATGCGTTGTCACATCCGACCCTCTGGCGAGCCTAGCCCGACCCGTCTCACTCTGTGAGTGGATCGCTACACAGCGACGTCCATGCATGTTGACCTGCCCTCGGGCACGGAAGACCCCCGCGACCGCTACCGACGGCCCGGGGGCATGGCCCTCAACCACACTGGAGTTGAAGACGTGTTGCACCGTATCGCCTACCTCCTCGAGCCGTTGTTCCGGCTCCTGTGGCCGGCCTCCGGGCGCCACCGGCACCAGAACCGGCACCGCGCCGGGGGAGCGGCCCGGCCCATCCCCGCGCCGGCGGCCCCCGTCACACCCGACCGTCGCCGCTCCCCGCACGAGGCATTCCTCCACGGCGAGGACTCCCGGCTCGTCCGCCCCTATCTCCTCGCCCACGAACGACGTGCGCAGGCCAGGCAGCAGCGCGCCCGGCGCCGGACCCTCTGGCTCGCCGTGCACGGCATCGACGTGGGGCCACGGCGCATCCACGGTGTCGATGTCGGCTCACGCCGAGTCCGGGGCGCCGAGGTGGCCGCCGCATGATCTACGAGAGCCACGACTCCGCCAGTCCCACAGCCACCCGGCCCCGCCTCCTCCCCTGGTCCACCCTCGACGGAAACCCCTGCTACCTCGTCACCGACGACACCGGAACCGGTCGCCTCTCGCGCCTCGCCGACGAGATCGAAGCCGTCCAGCTCGGCATGGCCGTCGTCCTTCTCGGCCACGCCGTCGACCTGCTGGGCGACACCAACGCCACCGCGCCCCAACTTCGTTATCTCGCGGCTCGCTTGACCGAGGCGCTCCACGACGTGCACCGCATTGCCCGCAGCAGGGGCGCGCGTCTCCCCGTGCCCCACGGCAATGAGGAGACCCCCGACTCCGTCCCCAAGGAGAGCCCCGGCGCCTGACCCGCCCGCCTCCGCCGCCGAGCGTGCGGATGTACTGGCTTGAAACTCCCGTACGTCCGCACGATCGGGCATCTCCCGCCCCTGCATCCCTTTCCTTCACCCCACCCCCGGGGCACAGAATGGATCTCCGGGTAACGGTGGATGTACGGAGAGGCGCGGGCTGTGGTGGTGCACGTCGAGCGGGACGAGGTGGAGCGGCCGTTAGTCGCGCAGTTGGAGGCCATGGGGTGGACGCACGTCCCGGGCGTGGAACTGGACACGCTCGACGCGGCCGTGCCGTTGCTCGTCGACCAGCTCGGACCGGCGCTGCGGCGGATCAACCTCCGGGGCGGTGACGGCCGGCCCTGGATGGGGGAGGACGACATCCGGCGGGCGGTCGGCGAGCTCGCCTCCCTCTCCCTCGGCCAGGGCGTCGTGCAGGCGAACCTCGCCGCCACCGACATGCTGCTTCACGGCTGGACGCTTCCCTCGCCCTCCGCCGCGCACGGCGGTCCGTCCGCCACCGTCCAGTACGTCGAGTGGCATCCGGACCTCGTCACGCGCAACACCTTCACCGTCGTCGACCAGCTCCGCGTGCGCAGCCGCTCCGGCGAGCTGTCGATACTCGATGTCGTCCTCTTCGTGAACGGCATCCCGCTCGTCGCCGTCGAGTGCAAGAGCCCCGATCTCGCCGAGCCCGTCCGCAGTGCCGTGCTCGATCTCCGGCATTACGCCGGGAACCCAGTTCCGGACCTCGACGCCACCGGTACTCCGGTCCCCGCCGGTGTGCCGGAACTGTTCCGGACCGTGCAGCTCTTTGTCGCCGCGACCGGCGAGACCGCCCACCTGGGCACCGTCACCTCCGAGCCCGAGCACTTCCACCCGTGGCGCAGCGTCGAACCGGAGGAAGAGAGCACGCTGCGGCGGGAGCTGCGTACCGCCGGCCTGCTCGCGGACGGCGCCGACCCGGACGCGCCCCCGCCGCTCGGCGAGCAGCAGAAGCTCGTCGGTGTGGTGCTGCGGCCGGCCGCCCTGCTCAACGTCGTGCGGCACTACGTGATCCCGATGGCCGTCGAGTCGGGGGCGGACGGCGGGGCCGTGCGGACCGTGAAGGCCGTCGCCCGGCACCAGCAGTACCGGGCCGCCGAGAAGGCCGTCCGCAGACTGCTGACCGGGCGGGCTCGTGCCGGGCGGGACACCGAGGACGAGCGCGGCGGTGTCATCTGGCACACGCAAGGCTCCGGCAAGTCGCTGACCATGACGTTCCTGGTGCGACGGGTGCACCTGCACCCTCGGCTCAGTGAGTTCATGGTGGTCGTGGTCACCGACCGCACCCAGTTGCAGACTCAGCTCTCGCGGACGCTGAAGCTCAGCGAGTCCGACGTTGAGACGGCGGAGACCCGGACGCAGATGGAGGGGCTGCTGCGGGACGGCGGGCGGCGCGTCGTCTTCGGGATGATCCAGAAGTACGGGACCGGGTTCACCTTCGCCGGGGACGCCGAAGGCAGTGGGGACGACCGGGACCTAACGGGAGAGGGAACAGACGGGAGCGAGGACGAAGGCCCCGGCCCCGTACCGGACTTCCCCGAGTGCAACACCTCACCGAACATCCTCGTCCTCGTCGACGAGGCACACCGTTCCCATACCAGCGTCCTGCACGCCGCCCTGCGCAAGGCGATCCCGAACGCCGCCAAGATCGGGTTCACGGGTACGCCGATCATCACCGGGCGTGAGGAGGATACGCGCCGGATCTTCGGGCGGGGCGACTCGCCGCGGGGCTTCCTCGACGAGTATCGGATGGAGGACGCCGAGCACGACGGTGTCGTCGTCCGTATCCGCTACGAGGGGCGGACGGGGGAGGGCGAGGTCCGTGACGGGGAGGTCCTCGACAAGGGTTTCGACGACCTCGTCCGGGACCGCACCCCCGAGGAGCGGGCCGCGCTGCTCAAGCGGTGGCCCACCGAGCGGGACGTCGCCGAGTCCGTTCCCATGATCGAGGCGAAGGCCGAGGACATGCTGGAGCACTGGGTGACCACCGTGCTCCCCGGCGGTTTCAAGGCACAGGTCGCTGCCGTTAGCCGGAAGGCGGCCGTGCAGTACCACCACGCCCTGCGCAAGGCCCGTGACGAACTGCTGGCGCAGCTGGCCGGGTTCGACCCGGAGTCGGTGACGGGGACACCGCTGGAGAAGCTTTCCCTCAGGCAGCGTTACCTCTACCAGGCCTACCAGTTCCGGGCGCTGCTGCGGCGGATCGACTTCGTTCCCGTCATCTCTCCGGGTTCCGGCCACAAGCGTGGGGAATGGAGGGAGTGGACCGACGCCGGTCGTCAGGCGGCGTACATCGAACGCTTCCAGAAGGCCTTCCCCGAGCTGCCGCCCGACTCGGAGTGGAGCGCCGTCACTTCTTTCAACCCACCGCAGGCACCGAAGCCCGGCAGTGATTCCACCGGCGGTCTGAACACCCCGTGGTCCGGGGCCGCGAACAGCGAACCGCCGCCGCTCCCCACCTCGGTGCCCGACCCCGTGCACCCCGACAGCCCTATCGCGTTCCTGATCGTGAAGTCCATGCTGCTCACGGGATTCGACGCGCCGCGTGAACAGGTCCTCTATCTGGACCGGCCGATCCGGGACGCCGAGCTGCTCCAAGCCGTGGCGCGTGTCAACCGCACCTCGCCCGGCAAGGAGGTCGGCTACGTCGTCGACTATTACGGCGTCTTCGAGCATCTCTCCAGTGCACTCGCCGGGTACCGGAACGCCGACGTCACCGACACCATGCGCGAGCTGTCCTACGAGGTGGGCAAGCTTGGCCCCGCTGCCCAGAAGGTCCGCGACTTCCTGCGGCACAACGGCATCGACGACGCGCAGCTCGACCAGCTCGCCAAGCTGGGCCCTGCGGCCCTCGCGCTGGAGCCCGAAGACCTGCGGTTCGACTTCGACGAGGTGCTGCACGCGTTTCTCGCCACCCTCGAACGCGTGCTCCCGCACGAGGATGCCCTGGACTACGTGGCGGACGCCCGGCGCTGGAGTTTGCTCCAGAAGCGGGTGCGGCGGCTGTGCCGGGACGCCGAGGGCGGCACCTTCACGCTGCGCCGGTACGGGCGCAAGGTCCGGGCGATGATCGCAGACCACCTCGAAGGGCCGGAGATCGACCAGGTCATCCCTCCGGTTTCACTCACGGCCCTCACCTTCGACGACGCCGTGCGACGGCTGCCGCCGCAGGAGGCGGCGGCGGAGATGGGCCACGCGCTCCGCTTCCATCTGGAGGAGCGGACGAAGCGGGAGGACCCCGCCAAGTATGAGCGGCTCTCCAAGCGCCTGGAGGAGATCCTGCGCACCATGCCGGGTCGCTTCGAGGAGCAGATCGAGGAGTTCGGCCCGCTGATCGAGGAGGCCAGGCAGGAGCAGGAGGAGTCCCCGGAACTCGCTGGTCTCACGCCGCTCGAACAGCGGGCGTACCGGCTCGTGGAACAGATCCTGGAGGACACACCCGGGATCAGCCTCGCCGACGGCGGGGACATCAGGCGACTCACGGGCAAGGTGTGTGACGTGGCCACCAGCGTCATGGCCAGGGCGTCGTACCAGGGGCAGCACCAGGACATCAACGCGCTGGCCGGAGACCTTCAGGACGTCCTGCTCAGTGGTCACGTCCGGCCCGTGAAGGGGGACTGGGAGTCGTTGGAGAACGCGGCTCAGCGCCTGGCGTCCTTCGCGCAGGACAACCTGCGGCAGTTCCGGAGCAGGGCGAGGGGAGAATAGGCGGGTGACCGCGCCGGCCGATCCTTCGACGTACCCCGCCCCCGACGCACTCCTCACCGTGGACGGGCTGTCCCTGCGGGTGCGTGCCAGCGCCCGAAGGAAACGGTTCGCGCTGACCGTCGAGACCGACGCGACCTTTACCCTGCACACCCCGGCCGGGCGCTCGACGGCCGAGGCGGAGCAGTTCGTCCGCGCGCACCGGGACTGGCTGCTGACCAAACGACGGGAGCGGGAGCGCACGCGCCCGCTCAGCCCCGTGAAGCGGCTCGTCGACGGAGAGGTCTTCCGCTATCTGGGGAGGACGTACCGGCTGGCCGTGTCCGGTGAGGAGAGGACGGGCGGAGGAGTCCGGCTGATCGCGGGGCGCCTCGTCATGGGCCCGGATCTGGCGGCGGATTCGCAGGCGGGCCGGGCGGCGCTGGTCGACTGGTACTGCCGGGCCGGCCGGAACTGGACGGGACAGCGGCTTCAGCCCTGGGCGGCTCGCATGGGGGTGACCGAGCCGGAACTCGACGTGCGGGACCTGGGGGACCGATGGGGTTCGTACCAGCCGCCGCGAGCCGGGGCGGGCGCCAGGGGTCTGATGAGTCTCGGGTGGCCGCTTTTCCAGCTGCCCATGCATCTGATCGACTACGTCATCGCCCATGAGCTGGCCCACGTGAAGGTGTCCGGGCACCGGGAGGACTTCTGGCGGCTGCTGCGGACCGCGCTGCCCGAGTACGAGGAGCGGCGCGCGGACCTCGACGAGCTGGGGCGGCGGCTCTGGATGGGCGATGTCCGGTAAGGCTGGCTGAACTCCCCCTGGCTGGCCGGAGGAGTTCAGCCAAGGGAACGCCTACCAGATCGCCTCGACCCACTCCGGGTGGTCGATGAACGGGTTGCGGTTGTGCTGGTAGGAGTCGTAGATGACCTGGTTGCGGCGCTGTTCGAAGGCATCCGGCGGGTCCTCGTCGTGCCAGGCCTTGAGGACGGCGAGCTTGCCGATGTACGGCGCGCTGCCGTTGTCCACCTGACCGTTGGGCTCCAGGTCGGGCCAGCCGTCGTTGCCCTCGTAGCGGACCGCCATGTAGAGGATCATGCGGGCCACGTCGCCCTTGACGGCGTCGCGGGGCTCGAAGGAGTCGGAGTCGGTGAGGCTGCCGCCGCTGTCGGTGAAGCCGCTGCCGCCGTTGTCGAAGTCCTTGTTGCCGCGGATCGAGTTGACCCGGACGTCCTCGGGGCGCAGATGGTGGATGTCGGTGCCGGGACCGGTGGAGGTGCCGAAGTCGCCGTGCGACTTGGCCCAGACGTGCTCGCGGTTCCAGTCGCCGGTGTCGCCGCCGTTGAGGGACTTGCTGCGGGAGATTCCCGAGTAGAGAAGGACCACGTTGCCGCTGTTGCCGGGGTCCTGGTCGGTGTCCTTCAGGGCGTCCCAGACGGCCGAGTAGGAGAGCTTCGTCTGGTCGCTGATGATCGTGTGCAGCGCGGCCTTGAGGTCGTCGCCGGTCTTGCCGACCGCGTCCTGGTAGTACGTGTCGTCGTAGGCGGTGGCCGCGGCGGTCGTGGCGGTTGCCGTGGGGGTGAGAGCGGGGGCGACGAGGCCGACGAGGGCCGCCGCCGTGGCGAGGGCCACCGCATTGCGGCGGCGTATGCGTATCGCGAGCATGTGAGGTGTCCGATCTACGCGGGTTGCACAGTGGGGATACCCGAGAGAGTGGCATGCACATGCAGTCAGGTGAGTGGAGGGAAGGTGGCGATTACGTGACGAGACCCCGTCCGTCCGCTCTCGGCGTACGCCGCCGATCGGCGCGGAGGGATGAAATCCGCCGCTCACCGCGTTGGTGCCTTGCGGAAGATCAGGACGATCGGAGGGCACCCGCGTGACACCGCAACGGGGATGGGCACGGCGACTGGCCGCATACGCGTGGCGGCACCCCAAGGACGTCGTGCTCGCCCTGGGCTCCTCCCTGGGCGGCATGGCGGTGATGGCGCTGGTCCCGCTGATCACCAAGGTGATCATCGACGACGTCATCGGCGACGAGACCAGGGACATGGCCACCTGGGCCGGGCTGCTCGTCGGCGCCGCGCTCGTCGTCTACGTCCTCACCTACATCCGCCGCTACTACGGCGGCCGGCTCGCGCTCGACGTCCAGCACGACCTGCGGACCGACATGTACGACACGATCACCCGGCTCGACGGCAGACGCCAGGACGAGCTGTCCACCGGGCAGGTCGTCGGACGCGCCACCAGCGACCTGCAGCTGATCCAGGGCCTGCTCTTCATGCTGCCGATGACCATCGGCAACCTGCTGCTGTTCCTGATCTCCCTCGTCATCATGACGTCGCTGTCCCTGCCGCTCACCGCCGTCGCGCTCGCCGTCGCCCCCGCCCTGTGGTGGATCGCCAAGCGCAGCCGCACCCGGCTGCACCCCTCCACCTGGTACGCGCAGGCGCAGGCCGGAGCGGTCGCCGGGGTCGTCGACGGCGCGGTCAGCGGCGTCCGCGTGGTGAAGGGCTTCGGGCAGGAGGAGCAGGAGACCGGCAAACTGCGCGAGGTCGGTCGGCGGCTGTACGCCGGGCGGCTGCGCACCATCCGGCTGAACTCCCGGTACACCCCGGCGCTCCAGGCCGTCCCCGCCCTCGGCCAGGTCGCGATGCTCGCCCTCGGCGGCTGGCTCGCGGTGGACGGGCGCATCACGCTGGGCACCTTCGTCGCCTTCTCCACCTACCTCGCCCAGCTCGTCGGCCCGGTCCGGATGCTCGCCGTGGTCCTCACCGTCGGCCAGCAGGCCCGCGCCGGCACCGAACGCGTCCTGGAGCTGATCGACACCGAGCCCTCCCTGACCGACGGCACCAGGGAACTTCCCGGCGACGCGCCCGCGACCGTCGAGTTCGACGACGTCTCCTTCGGCTACGACCCCGACCGGCCGGTGCTCGACGGGCTCTCCTTCGAGATCCGCCCCGGTGAGACCCTCGCCGTCGTCGGCGCCTCCGGCTCCGGCAAGTCGACCGTCTCCCTCCTCCTGCCGCGCTTCTACGACGTCACACGCGGCGCCGTCCTCGTCGGCGGGCACGATGTGCGGGAGCTGACCGCCGAGTCGCTGCGCGCCGCGATCGGACTGGTCCCGGAGGACTCCTTCCTCTTCTCCGACACCGTCCGCAACAACATCGCCTACGGCCGCCCCGACGCCACCGACGAGGAGATCACCGCCGCCGCCCGCGCCGCCCAGGCCGACGGCTTCATCCGCGAGCTGCCCGACGGCTACGACACCACCGTCGGCGAGCACGGTCTGACCCTCTCCGGCGGCCAGCGCCAGCGCGTCGCCCTGGCCCGCGCGATCCTCACCGACCCGCGCCTGCTGGTCCTGGACGACGCGACGTCCGCCGTGGACGCCCGCGTCGAGCACGAGATCCACGAGGCGCTCAAGAACGTCATGCGGGGCCGCACCACCCTGCTGATCGCCCACCGCCGCTCCACCCTCAACCTCGCCCACCGCATCGCCGTCCTCGACGGCGGCCGGCTCGCCGACATCGGTACCCACGACGAGCTCCAGCGGCGTTCCGCCCTCTACCGCCGGCTGCTCACCGACCCCGACGAGCTCGGCGCCGTCTCCCCGGGCCACACCCCGCCCGCCGGACCGCAGGAGGAGGACACCTCCGTCCGCGCGGAGCTGGACGCGGAGTTCGACGCCGAGCGCGGCGTCACCCCGCGGCTGTGGACGGGCGACCGGGAGCCCAAGGACACCGCCCTCGTCGAGGCCTCCGCCACCCCGGAGCTCCTCGCCCAGGTCGACGCGCTGCCCCCGGCGAACGACGTCCCCGACGTCGACGAGGCGCGCGCGGTCCGCGCGGAGGACTCCTACGGACTGCGTCGCCTGCTGCGCGGTTTCCGCACGCCCCTGCTCATCAGCCTCGGCCTGGTCGCCGTCGACGCCGGGATGGGCCTGCTGCTGCCGGTGCTGATCCGGCACGGCATCGACCAGGGCGTGACCCAGGCCGCCCTCGGCGCGGTCTGGGCGGCCTCCCTGCTCGCCCTGCTCACCGTGGCCGTCCAGTGGTCGGCGCAGATCGGCGAGACCCGGATGACCGGACGCACCGGCGAACGCGTCCTGTACACGCTGCGGCTGAAGATCTTCGCCCAGCTGCAGCGGCTCGGCCTCGACTACTACGAGCGCGAGCTCACCGGCCGGATCATGACCCGGATGACCACGGACGTCGACGCGCTGTCGACGTTCCTGCAGACGGGCCTGGTCACGGCGTTCGTCTCGGTGGTCACCTTCTTCGGCATCATGGTCGCCCTGCTGGTGCTCGACGTCGAGCTGGCCCTGGTCGTCTTCGCCACCCTGCCCCCGCTGATCGTCGGCACGTACTTCTTCCGCCGGGCCAGCGTGAAGGCGTACGAACTGGCCCGTGAACGGGTGTCGGCGGTCAACGCCGATCTGCAGGAGTCGGTGTCGGGGCTGCGGATCGTGCAGGCCTTCCGCCGCGAGCGGGACGGCGGCCGCCGGTTCGCGGAGCGCAGCGCGAGCTACCGCGCGGCACGCATCCGGGGCCAGTGGCTGATCTCGGTGTACTTCCCGTTCGTGCAATTCCTGTCGTCGGTCGCGGCCGTGGCCGTGCTGGTCGTGGGCGGCGCCCGGGTCCACGACGGGACGCTGGCGATCGGCTCGCTGGTGGCGTACCTGCTCTACATCGACCTGTTCTTCGCGCCGGTGCAGCAGCTCTCCCAGGTCTTCGACGGCTACCAGCAGGCGTCCGTCTCGCTGGGCCGCATCCAGGAACTGCTGCGGGAGCCGACCTCCACGCGGCAGCCGGACAAGCCGCTCGACGTGCCGTCCCTGCGCGGCGAGATCGCCTTCGAGAACGTGCACTTCGCCTACGGCGACGGCGAGGAGGCCCTCGACGGCATCGACCTCACCATCCCCGCCGGACAGACCGTCGCCTTCGTGGGCGAGACCGGCGCCGGAAAATCCACCCTGGTCAAACTGGTCGCCCGGTTCTACGACCCGACGGGCGGCCGGGTCACCGCCGACGGCACCGACCTCAGGGACCTCGACCTCACGGCCTACCGGCACCGGCTCGGCGTCGTACCGCAGGAGGCGTACCTCTTCCCGGGCACCGTCCGCGACGCGATCGCCTACGGCCGCCCGGACGCCACCGACGCCGAGGTCGAGGCCGCGGCCCGCGCGGTCGGCGCGCACGAGATGATCGCCACACTGGACGGCGGCTACCTCCACGAGGTCGCGGAGCGGGGCCGCAACCTCTCCGCCGGGCAGCGCCAGCTGATCGCCCTGGCCCGCGCCGAACTCGTCGACCCGGACGTGCTGTTGCTCGACGAGGCCACGGCCGCGCTCGACCTGGCCACCGAGGCACAGGTCAGCCAGGCGACGGACCGCCTGGCGGGACGCCGTACCACCCTCGTGGTGGCCCACCGTCTCACCACGGCCGCCCGGGCCGACCGGGTGATCGTCATGGACCACGGCCGGGTCGCGGAGGACGGCACGCACGAGGAACTGCTGCGGCTCGGCGGCACGTACGCCGCGCTGTGGCGGACGTTCGTCGGGGAGGACGTGCCGGCGCCGGCGTGAGGAGGGCGGTCGCCGGCCTGAGGAGGACGGCCTCCCGCACGCAACCATCCGGCGTACGTCATGCGTCCGTACACGCGTACGCCGCCTGACGCGGCAGGCGCGGTACGGGAGGACGACGACTGTGGGCAGTGGAGCCATACGCCGGCGCATCGCGCTGGGCCTTGCGGTGCTGACCGCCTCGGGGCTGCTCGCCGTGGCCGTGCCGGCCGAGGCACAGGCCGCCGCGCACTGCCCCGGACGCAAGGCACGCACCCTGCCGTTCTCGACGGGATCGGTGCTCGTGTACAAACGCGGCGGTTACGTCTGCGCCGTCACCGTCGCCAAGAAGCCGGGCACCAAGCGCAGGATGACGGTGAGCGTCCGGGCGCGCGGCGGCCGGCCGGTGGTCGACGAGGGCCGTTACAAGTACCACGCGGGGCCGGTGACGGTGCACGCCGGCCGCCGCTGCGTGTGGGTGAAGGGCACGGTCGGCGGCAAATCCGTCAGCTCCGGCTGGATCCTCTGCTGACCCGGCATCCGACCGAGGGATAACCCTATGTCCCCTGGTGCTGGGGGGAGTTGGTCGAGTAGCTTCCGGCGCACATCTGTCTCACAGGGGAGTGCGCATGCGCAAGGCGCTCAGATGGCTGCTGGCGCTCACGGTGCTCATAGGCACACTGAGTACGGCCGGGGCGGCCACCGCCGCCGAGCCGGAGGCCACCGGCACCACTGACATCAAGGAGAGGCTGCTCTCCATTCCGGGCATGAGCCTGATCGAGGAGAAGCCGTCCCCCGGGTACCGCTTCTTCGTCCTCAACTACACCCAGCCGGTCGACCACCGCAGGCCCTCCAAGGGCACGTTCCAGCAGCGGATCACCGTGCTGCACAAGGACACCGCGCGGCCGACGGTCTTCTACACGGGTGGCTACAGCGTCTCCACGACGCCCCGGCGCGCCGAGCCGACGCAGATCGTGGACGGCAACCAGGTCTCCATGGAGTACCGCTTCTTCACCCCGTCCCGTCCCGAGCCCGCGGACTGGTCGAAGCTGGACATCTGGCAGGCCGCCAGTGACCAGCACCGCATCTTCAAGGCGCTGAAGAAGATCTACTCCGAGAACTGGATCTCCACCGGCGGCTCCAAGGGCGGCATGACCGCCACCTACTACGAGCGCTTCTACCCGCGTGACATGGACGGCGTGGTCGCCTACGTCGCTCCCAACGACGTGGTGAACAAGGAGGACTCGGCCTACGACCGCTTCTTCCGCACCGTGGGCACCAAGGAGTGCCGTGACCGGCTGAACGCCGTGCAGCGCGAGGCGCTGGTGCGCCGGGCGCCGCTGACGGAGAAGTACCAGGCTGCTGCCGCCGAGAACGGCTACACCTTCGACACGATCGGCAGCCTGGACCGGGCGTTCGAGGCCGTCGTCCTCGACTACGTGTGGGGCTTCTGGCAGTACAGCACCGTCGCCGACTGCGAGGAGATCCCGGCGGACGCCAAGAACGCCACCGACGACGAGATCTGGACCTCGATCGACACGATCTCCGGGTTCTCGTTCTACACGGACCAGGGCCTGAGCCCGTACACGCCGTACTACTACCAGGCCGGTACGCAGCTGGGCGCGCCGACCATCCACTTCCCGCACATCGAGAAGAAGTACATCCGCTACGGCTACCAGCCGCCGCGCAACTTCGTGCCCCGTGCGATCGACATGAAGTTCGAGCCGTGGGCGATGCGCGACGTCGACAGCTGGGTCCGCCACAACGCCCGGCACATGCTGTTCGTGTACGGCGAGAACGACCCGTGGGGTGCCGAGCCGTTCCGGCTGGGCCGCGGCGCACGTGACGCGTACGTCTTCACCGCGCCCGGCATGAACCACGGCGCGAACGTGGCCGGACTGGTCGCGAAGGAGAAGGCGTTCGCCACGGCCCGCATTCTCGACTGGGCGGACGTCGCCCCGAACGCGGTGCAGGAGAACCCGGCGGCGGCGAAGCCGCTGGCGAAGTTCGACGCCAAGCTGGACAAGCGGGACGTCGAGCAGCGTCACACGCTGCGACCGTAAGGTCCCGGCGGGACTACACCGGGCGGGCACAGCCCACCGGTGTGGTCCCGCCGAGCCGGACGTAGAGGGCCGTGGACGCCGGGCAGTCGGACCGGGTGTCCACGGCCTTCGTCACCTCGAACTCCGGCTCGCGCTCGCCACCGCCGTCGCAGGCCGTCTCCCGGACCTTGCCGTCGCCCAGGTCGTAGACGCAGTCGCCGACGATGGTGCGCGGCCCGCCCCCGCCGCCCGGATCTCCGGGGTGCGGCGGCTGGAGGTTGCGCATACAGGCGTAGCCGCGCGGCACCGCCCCGTCGCCGTCCTCGTCGGAGGAGGGGCGCTGCTCGCTGATGTGCAGCACGAAGTCCGTGGTCGCCGGGCAGCGTGGACCGTCGCGCGCGGTGCCGTCGTGGCGGGCGACGACCCGCGCCGCCGCCCGCTCGCTCCTGCACGACACCTCGGTGAAGCTGGTGCGGCCGAAGGAGCTGCACTCGTCGACCGCGAGGAACACCGCCCCGTACCCGGACGGCCGGGCCGGTGCCGGTGACACCGTGGCCGCCTGCTCGCCCGGCCGGTCCTGCCCTCCGGCCCCGTCGCAGCCGGTGAGCAGCACCGCGCACACCGCCGTGAACGCGGCCGGCGCCCGCCACCTGTTTCCCACGTGCATCGCCATCCCCCGGACACCCCCGTCCAGCGTGACCCGGCGGGCCGGGTCACGCCAGCCATGTGGGCCGGTTTGCGCACGTTGGGTGCGGTGCGTCGGGTGTGTGACGTACGCGCGCTACGTCCGACGAGGTAGGAGGACCGCCCTGGGTCAGACACCCCCTAGTAGCGCAGCCCGTGCCCGACCGGGTAGAGCACCGTCGCCGGGTCGTCGGCCCGTTGCACCGGGACCGGCAGCGTCCCGCGCGGGTCGGCCTTGCCCGCGATGACCCGTGCCGCCGCCCGCAGTTCGACGTCGGTCCAGGAGTAGGCGGCCAGATACGCCGGCACGCCGGGCAGATGGGCCACGTCGTAGGGGTTGCGGATCGCGACCGCGACGAGCGGCTTCCCCGTCGCCAGCAGCTGCTCGACGAGCGTCTTCTGACTGCTGGTCGCGCTGACGTTGTACGTCCCGACGACCACCGCGTCCACGTCCTGGGCCGCCGCCACCGCCTTGGCGACGGTCGCGGCCGAGGGTGCCGTGCCCGTGGACAGGGCGGTGGCCGTGAAGCCCAGCTCGTTCAGCGCGCCGGCGAGCACCCCGGTCGGCGGTCCCGTCGTACCGGACGGGGACGCCGGGTCGGCGCCGACCACCAGCAGCTTCGGCCGGCTGCGCCGGGACAGCGGCAGCAGGCCGCCCTCGTTGACCAGCAGGGTCGTGGTGCGCTCGGCGATCCGGTCGGCGGCGGCCAGGTGCGCACGCGTGCCGACGGTGCGGTCGACACCGGCGTGGGAGACGTACGGGTCGTCGAACAGGCCCAGTTTCGCCTTCATCCGCAGCACCCGCAGGATCGACTCGTCGAGCCGGGACTCGGTCAGCTCCCCGTCCCGCACGGCGTTCAGGACCGCGTTCCAGGCCACCTCCAGGGAGGGCGGGTTGAGCAGCTGGTCCACGCCCGCCTTCAACGCCAGCACCGGCACCCGGTCGTCGCCGTACTTCGTGCGTACGCCCTCCATGCCGAGGGAGTCGGTGACCACCACCCCGTCGTAGCCCAGCTCCTCGCGCAGGATGCCGGTGAGGATCGGGCGGGAGAGGGTGGCCGGGTCCTCTGCGGGGTCGAGGGCCGGGACGACGATGTGCGCGGTCATGATCGAGTCGATGCCCGCGGCGACCGCCGCCCGGAACGGCGGCGCGTCGAGCTGCTCCCACTGCTCGCGGGTGTGGTGGATGTACGGCAGTTTGGCGTGGCTGTCGTCGACCGTGTCGCCGTGTCCCGGGAAGTGCTTGGCCGTGGCGGCGATGTGCGACGACTCGTAGCCCTTGACCTCCGCCGCGACGAGACCGGCGACGGCCTCCGGGTCGGAGCCGAAGGAGCGCACGCCGATGACGGGGTTGGCCGGGTTGACGTTGACGTCGGCCACCGGGGAGTAGTTCTGACGGATGCCCAGGGCGCGCAGTTCGCGGCCCGCGATCCGGCCGAGGCTGCGGGCGTCGGCGCGGGAGCCGCCCGCCCCGACGGCCATCGCCCCCGGGAACAGGGTGGCGGGCTCGCCCACGCGGGCGACGATGCCGTGTTCCTGGTCGGTGGAGATGAGCACGGGAAGCCCGCGCGACAGGCCGAGGGAGGCCTTCTGGATGCCGTTGGACAGGTCCGCGATCTGGTGCGGGGCACGGGTGTTGTGCGCCCAGGCGAAGTAGATGATGCCGCCGACCCGGTACTTGGCGAGCAGTTCGGCGGCCGTACGGACGCCGATCTCCTTGAGGTTGGCGTCGATGTCGGCCTGGTCCGGGTCGGTCGCGGAGTGGCCGTAGACCCGCATCACGAACAGCTGGCCGACCTTCTCCTCCAGGGTCATGCGGGAGATGAGGGCGCGCAGCTCTCTGTCGTGCCTGCCTCGGTCGGCGGAACCGGCGGCCGCGTGGGCGGTCCCGCCGGCCGCCAGGGCGGTGGTGACGCCCGCCGTCGCGGCGATGACGGCGCGTCTGGACGGACGTGCGGTGTTTCCCGGGCTTCCGCTGCTGCTGTCGGGCACGTGCGCTCCTTTTGGAAGTGATCCGCGGGGATCGGGGACCCGGGGATCCGCTGAAGGAAACTGCCAGAAGGTCACCAATATCCGGGAAGTTTCTGCCGGTCAAGGGAAAGCGCAGCAACGGGGAGGGGCCGTCATCGGCGCTAGGGAGGGGGGCGCGCCGATGACGGCGTGCTGCCGGCCGCGGCACGGCGGAGAGGGTGGGTCAGCGATCGCTGCCGGCAGCGAGGGCCGACACCGCACCACGGAGACTCTTCCGGCAACCTGCCCATGGGACGGACCGGGACGGCGACGGGTTCCCCCGCCGACTGAGATTCCGCCAAGTCGGTACCGGCGTTCCGGATGGGGCCGACGGGTCGCGTGGGCGGTCGCTGCGGGCCGGTGCGGCCGGGTGTGCCGGTCTCCGTCGGGTGCCGGGTGGTGGGGGTTGCGGCGGTCGGTCGGCGGGGCGTGTGGGCGGTCGCTGCGGTCGGTGTGGCCGGAGTGTGCCGGCTTCCGTGGGTGCCGGGTGGTGGGTCGCGGCGGTGGGGTCGGCGGGGTGTGGGGGTGGACGCCTCGGGTCGGTGTGGCCGGGTGTGCCGTTCTCCGTCGGGTGTCGGGTGGTGGGTCGCGGCGGTGGGGTCAGCGGGGTGTGTGCGCCGACACCTCGGGCCAGTGCTCGCCCAGCGTGCGCACGGTCTCCGCGATCGCCGGCCGGCGGGCCGCGCCGCTGCGCCACAGCGCGTACAGCCGCCGTACGGGCATGGGGTCGAGCGGCACCTCCACCACGCCCTCCGGCAGCGGGCCGCGCCCCAGCCGGGGAATCAGCGCGATGCCGAGCCCGGCCGCGACCAGGGCGACCAGGGTCGGGTTCTCGTCGGCCTGGTGGACGATCTCCGGCTCGTGCCCGGCCGCGCGCAGGGTGCGCACCAGCCACTCGTGGCAGACCCGCCCCGGCGGCTGGCAGATCCACCGCTCACCGCCCAGCTCCTCCCGCCGCACCGCCGTACGCCCCGCGAACGGATGCCCCTTAGGCACCAGCAGATCGCACAGGTCGTCCCCGATGACCGCCTGCTCCACGCCCGCCGGGGCGGGCAGCGGCGCGATGTCCCAGTCGTGCGCGATCACGAGGTCGACGGCGCCCTTGGCCACCAGGTCGACCGAGAGATGGGGGTCGATCTCGGTGAGCCGGGTGTCGAGCGCGGGGTGGCGGCGGGCCAGGTCGGCCAGGACGGGTGGCATCAGCCCGCGCGCCGCCGAGGCGAACGCGGCGATGGTCAGCCGCCCGGCCGGCACCCCGCGCCGCTCCTCCAGCTCCGTCTCCGCCCGCTCCACGATGGCGATCAGCTCCCGGGCGGCGCGCACCAGTTGATGCGCCTCGTCGGTCAGCCGTACGCCCCGCCCCTCGCGCTCCAGCAGCACGGTCCGGGTCTCCCGCTCCAGCTTGGCGATCTGCTGGGACACGGCGGACGAGGTGTACCCGAGCGCCACGGCGGCGGCGCCGACGGTGCCGTGCACCGAGACCGCGTGCAGGGCGCGCAGACGCTGGAGGTCGAGCATGACGGCGGCTCCCCGATCGATTAGCGGTGCTTCATCCAACCATGCAGGAATCATCGCTGGTGCTGAAGTATGACGGGCGGTGATCCTCGACGTATGCGACCTTCCCACGTGCTTCTCGCCGTCCTCGTCACCGCCGTGTGGGGCGTGAACTTCACCGTCATCGAGGTCGGCCTCGACCACTTCCCGCCGCTGCTCTTCTCCGCCCTGCGCTTCCTCGTGGCGGCGCTGCCCGCGGTGTTCCTCGTGGGGCGGCCCAAGGTGGCGTGGAAGTGGATCGTGGGCGTGGGCCTGGCGCTCGGCGTGGCCAAGTTCGGGCTGCTGTTCGTCGGCATGAACGCCGGGATGCCGGGCGGCCTGTCCTCCCTGGTGCTCCAGATCCAGGCGGTGTTCACGGCCCTGTTCGCCTTCGCGCTCCTCGGCGAACGCCCCTCCCGCATACGCCTGGTGGGGATGGCGGTGGCGCTGGCCGGCATCGGGGTGGCGGCGGTCGACGAGGGCACCTCGGGTCCGCTGCTCGGCTTCGCCCTGGTGGTCGCGGCGGCGGCCTGCTGGGGCGTCTCCAACATCCTCACCCGCAAGGCGGCACCCCCGGACGCCCTCAACTTCATGATCTGGGTGAGCACGGTTCCGGTCCTGCCGCTGCTCGCGCTCTCCCTGCTGCTGGAGGGCCCGGCGGCCGGCCTCGACGCGCTGCGCGGCCTGGACCTGCAGGGCGCGGGCACGGTGCTCTTCGTCGCCTGGGTCGCCACGGTTTTCGGCTTCGGCGCCTGGGGCTGGCTGCTGCGCCGTCACCCCGCGTCCACGGTCGCGCCCTTCTCCCTGCTGGTCCCGGTCTTCGGCATGTCGTCGGCCGCCCTGTTCCTGGGCGAGTCGGTCACCGCGCTGCGGTGGTGCGCGGCGGCACTCCTCGTGGGCGGGGTGGCGCTGGCGTCGGTGACGCCGTCCAGCCGGGGCCGGCTGGAACGGAGGGTGGCGGCCCGGACGCCGGTGGGTGAAGCACCCTAGGGGCGCGGGGAACTGCGCGAACAATCCCCCGCACCCGTACCCGCCACACGACTCAGGGACCCCAGGCTCGCGCGCGCGCCCTCACGCCGACTCGGACAGCAGCCGCGCCAGGTGCTCACGGCCCGGGCTGAGCAGACCGGGCAACGGCGCTGCCGCCTCGTACCAGCGCTTCTCGTACTCCCAGCACAGCCAGCCGTCCCAGTTGTGCCGGGAGAGGACCTCCACGACATCGGTGAGCGGAAGCACCCCCGCGCCGAGCGGGAGCGGAGTCGTGTCCTCGGCGGATGCGATGTCCTTGACCTGGACATAGCCGAGGTGTGGGGAGAGTGCCGCGAAGCTCTCCACGGGCTGTTCGCCGCCGAGCCAGGTGTGCATCACGTCCCACAGCGCGCCCACCCGGCGGTGGCCGACCAGACCGAGGACCCGCATCGCGTCGGCGCCCGTGCGGTGCGAGTCGTGGGTCTCCAGCAGGATGCGTACGCCCAGGTCGGCGGCGTGTTCGGCGGCTGTGCCCAGCCGCCGCGCGGCCGTGGCGTCGGCCTCCTCGGGGCTCTGCTCGGTGCCGCCGCCGGGGAAGACCCGGACGAAGGGGGCGCCGACGTCACGGGCGAGGTCCAGCAGGGCCCGGACCTCGGCGAGCACGGGCTCGTCCGCACCGGGAGCGGCCACCCGTGTATAGCCGGCGAGGCCCAGGATCTCGACACCGGCCGCCTTGAATTCGGCGGCCACATCCGCACGTTGCCCGGGAGTGAGACCCGGGTGGACGGGTTCCTCCGGGTGAGCGCGCAACTCGACGCCGTGATAGCCGTGCGCGGTCGCGAGCCCGAGCACATCGGTGAGGGGCAGACCAGGAACACCGAGGGTGGAGAACGCCAGCTTCATGAAACCGGACCCTACCCGTGACGGCCCCGGCCAACCTCTCTTGCTCACCCGGGTGTCGGCGCTCTCGGGCCGGGTGCGGGCCCGTCGTGGCTTGTCGCGCAGTTCCCCGTGCCCCTGGGGTGATACCCGCACCGCCGCCTCAACACGAAGCGCGACGAACTACGCCCCCGTACCGGCAGCCTTCTCGACGGGCGCGGGGATCAACCCCCCACGCTCCGGCAACCCCCTCCGGGGGCGCGGGGAACTGCGCGATCAACCCTCACGCTCCGGCACCGGACAACGCACGCGTCACCTCGTCCGGGGGCGCGGGGAACTGCGCGATCAACCCCCACGCTCCGGCACCGGGCAACGCACCCGTCACCCCGTCCAGGGGCGCGGGGAACTGCGCGAAACCCCCGCCAACCCCACCCCCCTCACCCCCGCGGCACCGCCGTGGACCCCCGCACCATCAACTCCCCCCGCACAGAGGCGACCCCGCCCAGCGGCGCCTCCTCCCGCCCCATCGCGATCCGCCCGGCCCGGGCCCCCGCCTCCGCCAACGGCAACCGCACCGTCGTCAGCGCCGGCACCGCGTCGATGCTGAACGGCAGATCGTCGAACCCCGCCACCGACACATCGTCCGGAATCCGCAGCCCCGAGTCCCGCAGTGCCGCACACGCCCCCAGCGCGACGGAGTCGTTCGCCGCGACCACGGCCGTCAACGACGGGTCACGGCGCAGGAGTTCCAGCGTCGCCTCGTATCCCGACCGCCGGTCGTACCGCCCGTGCACGGTCCACCGCGCATCCTCCTCGATCCCGTGCGCCGCCAGCGCGGCCCGGTGTCCCTCCAGCCGGTGGCGCGTGGTCGTCCGTTCCTCGGGACCCGCGATGTACCCCACCCGCCGGTGCCCCAGCCCGATCAGATGCTCGGTGAGTTCCTGCCCGCCGCCACGGTTGTCGAAGGTCAGCGCGATCGCCCCGGTCTCCGGCGCCTGCGGCCGCCCGCACAGCACCACGCGCGTCCCGGCGTCCGCCAGCTTCCGCAGTTTCGCGTCCATCGCCGCCTTGTGCTGCGCGTCCTCGATCGCACCGCCGGTCAGCACGACCGCCGCCGCCCGCTGCCGCTGGAGCAGGGTGAGATAGGTGAGTTCACGCTCGGGGGAGCCGCCCGTGTTGCACACGACCGCGAGTCTCTCCCCGCCGGCGCGCCCGCCCGGCCCCCCGATCTCCGACTGGATGGCGCCCGCCATGATCCCGAAGAACGGGTCGGCGATGTCGTTCACCAGGATGCCGACCAGGTCGGACGTGGCGGCGGCGAGGGCGCTCGCGGGCCCGTTGAGCACGTAGTCGAGTTCGTCCACGGCCTTCAGCACCCGCTCGCGGGTGGACGCGGCCACGGGGTAGTTCCCGTTGAGCACGCGCGACACCGTCGCGGGTGAGACCTGTGCGCGCGCCGCCACGTCCGCCAGGGTCACCGTCATGTCTCGTCCTCCGGTCGCGCGTCTCGTCGTGGTTCCGAGCAGACCCTACGGCTCCACGCCCGTTTGTTCGCCCCCTCGAACAAGTCGGCCGCGCGACGGTCTTGTCCGGAGCGCCGTTCAGAGGCTAACTTCTCCTTGTATAGAAAGCGCTTGCTGTGACGTTCACCAGTCACCCGTTCCGCGACGGGTGGGGCGTACGCGGCGCGCGGACCGCGTACGAAGGGAACGACGTGACACGCAAGACGGTGCGTATCGCCATGAACGGTGTGACCGGACGCATGGGCTACCGGCAGCACCTCGTCCGCTCCATCCTGGCCCTGCGCGAACAGGGCGGCCTCGACCTCGGCGACGGCACCGTGCTCTGGCCGGAGCCGGTCCTCGTCGGCCGCCGCGAGCACGCGCTGAAAGCGCTCGCCGAACGCCACGGCCTCGACCACGTCTCCACCGACCTGGACGCGGTCCTCGCCGACGACACCATTGACATCTACTTCGACGCCCAGGTCACCTCGGCCCGTGAGGACGCGCTCAAGAAGGCGATCGCCGCGGGCAAGCACCTCTACACCGAGAAGCCCACCGCCACCGGCCTCGACGGGGCCCTGGAACTCGCCCGCCTGGCCAACGCCGCCGGCATCAAGCACGGCGTCGTCCAGGACAAGCTCTTCCTCCCCGGCCTGCTCAAGCTGAAGCGCCTCATCGACGGCGGCTTCTTCGGCCGCATCCTGTCCGTGCGCGGCGAGTTCGGCTACTGGGTCTTCGAGGGCGACTGGCAGGAGGCCCAGCGCCCCTCCTGGAACTACCGCGCGGAGGACGGCGGCGGCATCGTCGTCGACATGTTCCCGCACTGGGAGTACGTGCTGCACGAGCTGTTCGGCCGCGTGAAGTCCGTCCAGGCCCTCACCGCCACCCACATCCCGCAGCGCTGGGACGAGAACGGCAAGCCCTACGACGCCACCGCCGACGACGCCGCCTACGGCGTCTTCGAGCTCGACGGCGGCGTGATCGCCCAGATCAACTCCTCCTGGGCGGTGCGCGTCAACCGCGACGAACTCGTCGAGTTCCAGGTCGACGGCACCGAGGGCTCCGCCGTCGCCGGTCTGCGCAACTGCCGCGTCCAGCACCGCTCCGCCACCCCCAAGCCGGTCTGGAACCCGGACATCCCCGCCACCGAGGTCTTCCGCGACCAGTGGCAGGAGGTCCCGGACAACGGCGAGTTCGACAACGGCTTCAAGGCCCAGTGGGAACTGTTCCTCCGCCACGTCTACGCCGACGCCCCCTACCACTGGGACCTGCTGGCCGGCGCCCGCGGCGTCCAGCTCGCCGAACTGGGCCTGCGGTCCTCGGCCGAGGGCCGCCGCCTCGACGTACCGGAGATCGCCCTGTGACCCTCCACCTGCCCGGCCCGGACGGCACCCTGCGCGCCTACGAACCCCGCACCGAGCCCCTCACGACGACCACCCCCGGCGTCCCCTTCACCTCCCGTACGGTCTTCTCCGCCGCGCACGTCGTCGCCGACCCGTACGCCGACACCACCCCCGACTCACCGGCGGCCGTCGACTGGGACGCCACCCTCGCCTTCCGCCGCCACCTGTGGTCGCACGGCCTGGGCGTCGCCGAGGCCATGGACACCGCCCAGCGCGGCATGGGCCTGGACTGGGCCGGCGCGGCCGAGCTGATCCGCCGCTCCGCCGCAGAGGCGAAGGCGGTGGGCGGCCGCATCGCCTGCGGCGTCGGCACCGACCAGCTCGCCGGCCCGGCGACCCTCGACGAGGTCCGCGCGGCCTACGAGGAACAGCTCGCGGTCGTCGAGGAGTCCGGCGCCCAGGCGATCCTGATGGCCTCCCGCGCCCTCGCCGCGACGGCCAAGGGTCCGGACGACTACCTGGAGGTCTACGGCCACCTCCTCCGCCAGGCCGCCGAGCCGGTGATCCTGCACTGGCTGGGCCCCATGTTCGACCCGGCCCTTGACGGCTACTGGGGCTCGTCCGACCTCGACACGGCCACCGGCACCTTCCTGGACGTCATCGCCGCCCACCCTGACAAGGTCGACGGCATCAAGGTCTCCCTCCTGGACGCCGGGCGCGAGGTGGCGCTGCGCCGCCGCCTTCCGCAGGGCGTGCGCTGCTACACCGGCGACGACTTCCACTACCCGGAGCTGATCGCGGGCGACGAGCAGGGCTTCAGCCACGCCCTGCTCGGCATCTTCGATCCGCTGGGCCCGCTCGCGGCGGAGGCGGTCCGCGTCCTCGACACCGGGAACACGGAGGGCTTCCGCGCCCTCCTCGACCCCACCGTCGAACTCTCCCGCCACCTCTTCCAGGCGCCCACCCGCTTCTACAAGACGGGCGTGGTGTTCCTCGCCTGGCTGGCCGGCCACCAGTCCCACTTCGCGATGGTCGGCGGCCTGCAGTCGGCGCGCTCCCTGCCGCACCTCGCCCGCGCCTACGAACTCGCCGACCGCCTCGGCCTGTTCCCCGACCCGAAACTCGCCGAGGACCGGATGAGGACCCTGCTGCACCTGTACGGAGTGACCCCATGACCGACGGCCTCGCCCGTTTCAGCATCAACCAGATGACGGTCAGGCAACTGTCCCTGCCGGACCTCGTCGACGCCTGCCGGGACCTGGGCGTACCGGGCGTGGGCCTGTGGCGGGAGCCCGTCCGGGCGTACGGGCTGGACGCGACCGCGAAGCTGGTCCGCGACGCGGGCCTGGCGGTGACGACCCTGTGCCGGGGCGGCTTCCTCACCGCGATCGATCCCGGCGAACGGGCCGCCGCCCTGGCCGACAACCGCCGTGCCGTCGACGAGGCGGCCACCCTGGGCACCGACACCCTGGTCCTGGTCTCGGGCGGCCTCCCGGCCGGCTCCAAGGACCTGCGCGGCGCCCGCGAGCGCATCGCCGACGCACTCGCCGAACTCGGCCCCTACGCCGAGGAGCACGGGGTGAGACTGGCCATCGAGCCCCTCCACCCCATGTTCGCCTCCGACCGGTGCGTGGTCTCGACGCTCACCCAGGCCCTGGACATCGCGGAACGCTTCCCGGCTCGCCAGGTCGGCGTCACGGTCGACACGTACCACATCTGGTGGGACGACCAGGCCCCCGCGCAGATCGCCCGCGCGGGCGCCCAGGGCCGTATCCACACCTTCCAGCTCGCCGACTGGACCACCCCGCTGCCCGAGGGCGTCCTCAACGGCCGCGGCCAGATCGGCGACGGCGCGGTCGACATGCGGGAGTGGAAGGGGTACGTGGACGCGGCCGGCTACACCGGCCCCATCGAGGTGGAACTCTTCAACGAAACCCTCTGGGCAAGAAACGGCCGAGAGGTCCTCACCGAAACGACAGCACGCTTCCTGAAGCACGCGGGTTGACACGGCGCACCCCGCCATTTCCAGGCTTGGGCGAGGCGCAAGCCGTGCGGTGCCGGATCGGACGCCGACGTTCGCCGGCACCGCACGTTGCTTCCCCCCTGCTCCCCGCAGTGCACAGCCCCCACTGTGCACAGGCACCAGCATGAGGGCACCCGACGCTTGAATCCTTGACGGTCCGTGCAGGGATCTTGTCGATTCCGGCAGAAGAAGCACCCCCGGGTGCTACTGGTTCGCCTGGTGGTGCCGGTGATCGGTCGGCGTCATGCCGTACGCGCGGCGGAAGACGCGGCTGAACGTGGCCGCGTCCGTGAACCCCCACCGCGCGGCGATGGAATGGACGGAGCGGCCCCGGAGCCGGGGGTCGGCCAGATCACGCCGACAGCGCTCCAGCCGGCGGTGCCGGATCCAGGCCGCCGGGGCGTCGCCCTCCGCGGCGAACAGCTGGTGCAGATGGCGCACCGAGATGCCGTGGGCCGCCGCGACGGTCGCCGGGGACAGGGACGGATCGCCCAGGTTCCGGTCGATGTAGTCCCGGATCCGGGTGTGCAGGGCGCGTCGGCGGGACTCCGGGGGGAGCGCGTCCTCCGCGCCCGCGCATCCGCCGAGCACGGAGGCGAGCAGGTCCGTGGTCACCGAGGCCAGCGTCGGCGCGTCCGCCTCGCCGAACTCGTCCATCCGCCGGGCGACGTCGGTCAGCCAGCGGTGCAGCGCGCCGCCCATGCCCCGGTCCACCGCGACCGGTACCGCCAGCAGCCGCCGTACGGCGCGCGGCGGCAGCGGGAGGCGAGCCCGGGGCAGGCTGACGACCACCGTCGTGGACCGCCGCGACGTCCGGTTGATGCGCGCGTCGTACGGGAGGCTGGTGTCGGCCATCACGAGGTGCCCCGGCCCGAACACCGCCTCGGTGCCGTCCTGCACCATTCCGCCGTCGCCGGACAGCTGGCAGTTGATCTGAAGCGCCTCGGGATCGAACCGCCGGATGGTGCGCGGTGTGCGCACGGTGTCCAGATGCGGCAGGTCCAGCTCGGCGATCTGCAGGTCCCCGAGCGACAGGACCCGCATCACGGCCAGGAAGTCCTCGCTGCGCTCACTGCGCAGCAGATTGGGCACATGCGTCCGGGTGGCGAAGTCCTGCCAGAGATCCCACCGTTCGGCGGGCGCGACCACGTCGGTCCGTAACTCCTGCACCAGCATCGCCATACGCCCCCAACGCGCACCGGACGGCCGATTTCTGCCCAGGGAGCCATGGTAAGGAACCCCGCCCCCATACGACGGACACGACATTCCTCCAGGACCGTACAACCCTCCCGCGACCTCGCGGGTCGTACTGGGTGTCAGGACTTCTGGGAGGGGACCCGGGGGGAATCTGGGGGGTTCTGACAGGGGAGGGAACCGAGGGGGCCCGGTCGACGGACCGGGCCCCCTCGATTTTTTTCCGTCGTGTCCCGCCCGCCTCTAGAAGAACACCCCGCAGCGCAGCAGCACGTTCGCGTACGGCCGTGCCTCACCGGTGCGCACCACGAGCCGGGCGCCGGCGGCCAGCTCCTTGAGCCGCTCGTGCGGCACCAGCGCGAGGCCGGGGAAGTGGCCCGCCAGCAGCCCGGCAGCCGCCGGATTGGCGGCCCGCACCTCGGCGGCGGCCGTCGCGCCCTCCACCACCAGCTCCGCCAGCAGCCCCTCCAGCACCTCGGCGAAGGACGGCACCCCGGCCCGGAAGGCCAGGTCCACCACGCGCGGCCCGTCGGGTATCGGCATCCCGGCGTCGCACACCAGCACCCCGTCGCCGTGCCCGAGTTCGGCCAGGGCGCCGGAGAGACGCCGGTTCAGGATCCCGTGCTTCTTCACAGCGCGGCGACCTCCGCCGCCGTCGGGAAGGACACCTGCGCCCCTTCCTTCGTGACCGTCGCCGCCCCCACCCGGGCCGCGTACGCCGCCGCCTCGGCGAGCGACTCGCCCGCGCCCAGCCGCCAGGCCAGCGCGGCGGTGAACGCGTCACCCGCACCGGTGGTGTCCACGGCGTGCACCTTGACGGACGGAACCCGGGCGACCCCGTTGCCGGTGGCCACGAGCGCGCCCTCGCCGCCCAGCGTCACCACCACCGAACGCGGGCCCTTCGCCAGCAGCAGCCGCGCCCAGTCCTCGGGCTCGTCACTCACCCCGGCGGCGTCACCCAGAATGACCTTCGCCTCGTGCTCGTTGACGATCAGCGGATCGCAGGCCGCCAGCACCTCGGCCGGCAGCGGACGCGGCGGGGACGGGTTCAGCACGAACCGGCTGCCCGGCGCCAGGCTGCGCACCGTCTCCACCACCGTCTCCAGCGGGATCTCCAACTGCGCGGAGACCACCCGGGAGGCGTGGAACAGGCTCGCGGCCGCCCGCACGTCCCCCGGGGTCAGCCGGCCGTTGGCGCCGGGGGAGACGACGATGCTGTTGTCCCCCGACGGGTCCACCGTGATCAGCGCGACCCCGGTGGGCGCCCCGCCCACCAGCACGCCCACCGTGTCCACCCCGGCCGCCCGCAGCGAGTCCAGCAGCAGCCGCCCGTGCCCGTCGTCGCCGACCCGCGCCAGCAGGGCCGTACGGGCATCGAGCCGGGCGGCCGCGACCGCCTGGTTCGCGCCCTTGCCGCCCGGGTGGACGGCCAGGTCGGAGCCGAGCACCGTCTCGCCGGCGCCCGGCCGGCGCTCGACACCGATCACCAGGTCGGCGTTGGCCGATCCGACGACCAGGAGGTCGTAGTCGTACATCAATTCGCTCCCCGATCTCGGCGCCCGCGTCAGCCCTCGAAGCCGGCGACGTTCTCCCCGGTGACCACCTTCACCGGAACCTTCACCATCTTCTCCACCTTCTCGCCCTCGGCGGCACGCAACGCGTTCCGCACGGCGATCCTGCCCAGCTCCTTCGGCTGCTGGGCGACGGAGGCGTACAGCGTGCCCGCCTCGACCGCCTTCAGCCCGTCCGGGGTGCCGTCGAAGCCGACCACCTGCACCGACTTTCCGGCCTTGGAACCGAGCGCCTTGATCGCGCCGAGCGCCATCTCGTCGTTCTCGGCGAAGACACCGTCGATGTCCGGGTGCGCCTGGAGCAGGTTCGTCATCACGTCCAGGCCCTTGGTGCGGTCGAAGTCCGCGGGCTGCTTGGCGACGACCCGGATGCCCGGGTACTCCTTCAGCCCGGCCGCGAAGCCCGCGCCGCGCTCGCGGCTGGCGGAGGTCCCCGCCTGGCCCTGAAGGATGACGATGGTGCCCTTGCCGCCCAGCTTCTCGGCGAGCGCCTTGGCACCCAGCTCACCGCCCTCGACGTTGTCGGAGGCGACCAGCGCGGCCGTGTCCGCCTTGTTGACGCCGCGGTCCACGGCGATGACGGGGATGTCCGCCTTGTTCGCGCCACTCACCGCGGGACCGGCGGCGTCGGAGTCCACCGGGTTGACGATGACGGAGGACAGCGAGCCGCTGGTGAAGTTCTGCAGCTGGTTGGCCTGCTGGGAGGCGTCGTTCTGCGCGTCGGTGACCGTCAGGTCGACGCCCAGCTTCTTCGCCTCCTCCTCGGCACCGGCGCGGATCTGCACGAAGAACGGGTTGTTGAGCGTCGACAGCGACAGTCCGATCTTCTGTGTCCTCGCCGCCGAGGACCCGTTGTGCAGCAGCGAGGTCGCGCCGACGACCGCGACGGCGACGGCGGCCGCGATCACGTACGTCAGTGCCTGCTTGCCCCGGTTCCCGCCCCCGGACGCCCCGGCGGCCGGCGTCGTGGCGCCCGCCTTGCGGCGCAGCGTGTCGAAGAGGACGGCCAGCGCGATGACGACACCGATGACGACCTGCTGCCAGAACGCGGACACGGACAGCAGGTTGAGCCCGTTGCGCAGCACCGCCAGGATCAGCGCGCCGATCAGCGTGCCCGACGCCTTGCCGGTGCCGCCCGCGAGGGAGGCGCCGCCGATGACGACGGCGGCGATCGCGTCCAGTTCGTAGCCCTGTGCCGCCTGCGGCTGCGCGGAAGCGAGCCGGGAGGCGAGCACGATGCCCGCGACGGCGGCGAACAGGCCGGAGAAGGCGTAGATGGCGAGCTTCTGCCGCTTCACCCGCAGACCCGACAGCCGCGCGGCCTCCTCGTTGCCGCCGATGGCGTACATGGAGCGGCCGATGTACGTCCGCCCGAGCACGAAGGCGGTCAGCAGCCCCATGACGATCATCACGAGCACCGGCACGGGCAGCCAGCCGCCCAGCGTGTCACCCAGGTGGGAGACCGAGTCGGGGAAGGCGATGGGCGAACCCTGCGAGATGACGAGCGACAGACCGCGCGCCACCGACAGCATGGCCAGCGTCGCGATGAACGACGGCAGTTTCCCGTAGGAGACGAGGAAGCCGTTCACGAGACCGCAGACGATGCCGGTGGCGACGGCGAGCAGCACCGCGAGCACGACCGGCACCCCGGCCTCGGTCGCGCTCCACGCCAGCACGGTCGCGGACAGCGCGGCGACCGAACCGACGGACAGGTCGATGCCCGCGGAGACGATCACGAAGGTGACGCCGAAGGCGAGGATCGCGGTCACGGCGGCCTGGACGCCGACGTTGAGGAGGTTGTCGGCGGTCAGGAAGTCCCCGGACAGCGCCGACATGGCGATGACGAGGACGATCAGCGCGGTCAGTGCGCCGTTGTCCAGGAGCAGGCGGCGCAGGCCGCCCGTGGCGCCGCCCTGCGCGCCCGGCTTGCTCTTGAGCGTGTCAGTGGCCACCGGTGGCCTCCGTTCCGTTGCTGTGGGGGGAACTGACGGCGAGCGCCATCACGGCGTCCTGGGTGGCCTGTTCGGCGGGCAGTTCGCCCGCCACGCGCCCCTGCGCCATGACGACGACCCGGTCGCTCATGCCGAGCACCTCGGGCAGATCGCTGGAGATCATGAGCACGGCGGCGCCGGCGGCCGTCAGTTCGTTGATGAGCTGGTAGATCTCGACCTTCGCGCCGACGTCGATGCCGCGCGTCGGCTCGTCGAGGATGAGCACCCTGGTGTTCGCCAGCAGCCACTTGCCGATGACGACCTTCTGCTGGTTGCCGCCGGACAGGGTCCGCACGTGCTGCCCGAGACCGGCCATCCGCACCCCGAGCCGCCCGGCGATCCGGGCCGCCGCGTCATGCTGCCCCTTGAGGTCGACGAGCCCCGCGCGGGAGGCGGACCGGAGGGTGACCAGGCCGAGGTTCTCCTCGACCGAGGCGTCGAGCACCAGCCCCTGCCCCTTGCGGTCCTCGGGCACCAGCCCGATCCCGGCCGCCATGGCGGCGTTCACGTCGTGGCGGCGCAGCGGGGCGCCCGCGACGTGCACGGTCCCGGCGTCGTACGGATCGGCCCCGAACACCGCCCGGACCACCTCCGTGCGTCCGGCGCCCACGAGCCCCGCGATGCCGACGACCTCACCGGCCCGCACCTCGAAACCCACGTCGTGGAAGACCCCGTCCCGGGTCAGCCCCTCCACCTTCAGCAGCGCGTCACCGGCGTCGGCACGCTCGCGCGGGTACTGCTGCTCGATGGACCGCCCGACCATGAGGCGTACCAGCTCGTCCTCGGGCGTGGAGGCGGGCACCTGCCCGACGCTCCGGCCGTCCCGGATGACGGTGACCCGGTCGCCGAGGGCGGCGATCTCCTCCAGATGGTGGGTGATGAAGACGATCCCGACCCCGTCCTCGCGCAGCCGCCGCACGATCGCGAACAGCTTCTCGACCTCCTCGGAGGTCAGCACGGCGGTCGGCTCGTCCATGATGAGCACCCGCGCGTCCAGGCTGAGCGCCTTGGCGATCTCGACCATCTGGAGCCGCGCGATACCGAGTTCCCGCACGCGCGCACGGGGAGAGACGCTGACCCCCACCCGTTCGAGCAGCACCTCGGCGTCCGCGTCCATCCTCTTCCGGTCGATCATGCCGAACCGGCGCGGCTGACGGCCGAGGAAGATGTTCTCGGCGACCGTCAGATCGGGAACGAGGTTGAACTCCTGGTAGATGGTGGCGATCCCGAGCCGCTCGGAGTCCTGCGCACCATGGACGCGCACCTCCTCACCGCCGACCACGATCCGGCCGGCGTCGGGCGTGCAGGCGCCGGAGAGCATCTTGATCAGCGTGCTCTTGCCCGCGCCGTTCTCGCCGAGGAGCACATGCACCTCGCCCCGGCGCAGGTCGAAGTCGACGCTGTCGAGCGCGACCACACCGGGGAAGGTCTTGCGGATGCCCTCGATGCGCAGCAACTCGTCCGGACTGCGGCTGCTCACGGCGTACTCCTTCGTACGGGGGACGGGGGTTCTGGGGCGGCCGGCTCACCGCAGGAGCGGCGGACGACCAGCCGTGCCGGGAGGGTGACGGACGCACCGGTCCGTCCCCCGATGCGGTCGACCAGCGCGCGCACGGCGGCCCGCCCCAGCTCGCCCGTCGGCTGGGCGATGGCGGTGACCGGCGGATCGGTGTGCACGAACCAGGGGATGTCGTCGAACGCGGCCAGCGCGATGTCGTCGGGGACCCGCATCCCCCGCGCGCGGATCGCGTCCAGGGCGCCGAGCGCCATGAGGTTGTCGGCGGCGAACACGGCCTCGGGCGGTTCCGCCAGGTCGAGGAAGCCCTCGGTGACCCGGCGGCCGCTGCCGGCCTGGAAGTCGCCCTGGCCGATGTAGGCCTCGGGCAGGGGAAGCCCGTACGCGCCGAGGGCCTCGCGGAAGGCGTCCACGCGCTCGCGGCCGGTCGTGGTGGCGGCGGGGCCTGCGATGATCGCGAGCCGCCGGTGCCCGAGCCCGTACAGGTGCGCGACCAGGTCCCGCACGGCGCCCCGCCCGTCGGATCTGACGACGGGCACGTCCACGCCGGGGATCCACCGGTCGACGAACACCATGGGCGTCCCGGCCCGCGCGGCCCCCAGCATGCCCGGCGACCCGCCGTCGGTGGGGGAGACGAGCAGCCCGTCGATACGGCGGTCCAGCAGCGTCGTCACATGGTGGTCCTGGAGGTCGGGCCGCTCGTCGGCGTTGCCGATGATCACGCTGTAGCCGAGCGCGCGGGCCTCCTCCTCGACGGCGCGGGCCAGCTCGGTGAAGTACGGGTTCATCACATCGCTGATGACCAGCCCGAGAGTGCGGGTCCGGTCGGTGCGCAGCGACCGGGCGACGGCGTTCGGCCGGTACCCCAGCCGCTCGACCGCGGCCGTCACCCGCCGACGGGCGTCCTCGCTGACCGACGGGTGCCCGTTGAGCACCCGCGACACCGTGGCCACGGACAGCCCCGCCTCGGCAGCGACGTCCTTGATGCCTGCCATCGCCGTTCCACCTCCTCGTGGAATCGATTACACGGGAGATTGGAAACGATTACACGGTCGCTCGGCAAGAGGGTGGACGATGGCCGAAACCGAATCGTGACCGCGGGGCGGGGGCCGGGTCAGTCCCAGACGTCGCCGTCGTGGGGCAGTGCGGCGAAGTGGTCCGGGTCGTGGGACAGGAAGACGCGGACACCGGCCCGGCCCAGGTGGCGGAGGTGTCCGTAGGTGAGCAGTTTCCGCTGGACGTTCCAGTCGCTGAGCATGGGCACGTCCTTGGCCAGCCCTTCCCGGAGGTGGGCGGAGTCCCCCATGAAGCCGATCCGGCCGTGGTGGTCGAGATCGAGGACGACGCCCTGATGCCCGGGCGTGTGCCCCGTGGTCCGCAGCACGGTCACACTCCCGTCCAGGAACAGGTCGGTGTCACCGTCGAGTTCGAGGAAGTCGAAGCCCCGGCAGTCCCGGTAGTCGTTGAAGGCATAGCCCCGGGCCGTCCAGCGGTCCGGCCACCAGGCGTGGCGCAGTTCGTCGTGCTGGGCCACGTGCACGGCGTGCGGGAAGTAGCTCATCCCGCCGGCGTGGTCCAGGTGCAGGTGGGAGTAGATGACGTACCGGACGTCGGCCGTGCGGTGGCCGAGGCGTACCAGCTGCGCGTCGATGGCGTGCTCCCGGGTGAACCCCTGGGCGCCGTAGGCCTCCCGGAGCCCGGGGCCCCAGTAGGCCTCGGCGGCCTCGGGGTCGGCCACGTGATGGTTGATGCCCGTGTCGAAGAGGATCAGCCCGTGCGTGGCGTGCTCGATGACGGCCACGGTGGAGGGCACGGTGATCATGCCCTCCGCCCCGTAGATGAGGTCGCCCCTCGGCATGGTGAAGGGCCCGGCGTCAACGGTCGTCACGCGCAGTCTGGCGGCCACAGGTGTGCTCCCCGGCGGTGCGGATGGTGAGGATCACGCCAACCCTGCCCCGCGAGGTACGGACGCCGAACGCGCCACGCCCGCCCTCGCCCTAAGCGGCCCCCAATTCGCACCACACGTACTTGCCCCGACTGCCGTCCCGCACCAGCGGCTGCCAGCCCCACACATCGGCACACGCCCGCACCAGCGCGAGGCCCCGCCCGTCCTCCCGCTCCACCGCCCGCTCGAACGGCTCCGGCGGCCGGGGCGGTTCGGGATCCGCGTCCCACGCCCCGATCCGCAACGTCCCCGGCGGCGACCAGCGCACGCGCAGGGCGGCGGGGCCCTTGGTGTGCCGTACGGCGTTGGAGACCAGCTCCGCCGCCAGCAGTTCGGCGACATCGACGAGGCCGATCAGCCCGTGCAGGGTCAGGATCAGACGCAGGGTACGGCGACTGACGGTGACGGCGCGGGGGTCGTTGGGGATGTGGAGGGAGTACTCCCAGGAGTCGTTTTCGAGCATGCGGAACTCCGATGTGCGTGGGGGAGGGTGAGGGCGGGCCCGGTGTCATTGCCGCAGCCGTCATGGCAGGACGGGGCGGTGCGCTTCCGGTGATTCGGTTTCGCACGGTGTGCGTCGCGTCACCGACGGTAGGGCTTACGTGTAATCCAAGGCAAGCCGATCGCGTAATCTGAACCCGAACGGGGAGTACAGGCAGGCACGTTGAATCCAGGGGAGCGGTTGATGGTCCTGAGGCGCGAACCAACCGCACGTCAGGTGCGCCTTGGCCTTGAGCTGCGCAGGCTCCGCGAAGCGGCAGGGCTCACCACCATCGAGGCGGCAGCGCTGCTCGGGGTGAATCGGGTGCAGATCAGCCAGATCGAAACCGGAGTCACAGGTGTGAGTGATCAGCGACTGCGCCGCCTTGCGTCCCACTATGCGTGCACGGATGCGGAGTTCGCCGCAGCCCTGACCGCTATGGCCACTGACCGGACCCAGGGCTGGTGGGAGGAGTACCGGGGCCACCTGCCCACCTCGTTCCTGGACCTCGCCGAACTGGAACACCACGCCATGTTCTTGCGGGAGGTGGCGATCCTGTACGTCCCAGGCCTACTTCAGACGGAGGATTACGCGCGGGCGGTCTTTTCTTCGAGGGTTCCTGAACTGACTCGCGAAGAACTCGATCTGCGCGTCGGGCACCGAATGAGGCGCCAAAGGATCACGACTCCCTACGAGTTGGTGATCCACGAGTCCGCCCTGCGTATCAGGGTCAGTGATCGTGCTGCGTCCCGGGATCAACTCGCCAAGATCTTGGAGCTCTCCGAAGCGGACCACATCACCGTGCGCGTCATCCCATTTGACCTGGACGGCTTCGCCAGAGCGGGCAGCACCATGACGTATGCGGGTGGCCCCGTGCGCAGGCTGGACACTGTGGTGCGGGACGTGCCGCACGGCTCGGCGTTCATCACTTCCGAAGCGCAGCTCGCTGCTTTTCGAACGCGTTTCCGTAAGGTGGAAGCCGTCTCGCTCGGCATCGAACGGTCGCGAGACTTCATCAACCGCCTGGCGAAAGAGCTGTGAGGCACCCATGGACATCTGGCGGAAGTCGTCCTACTCGGGCCCCGACGACGGCAACAACTGCGTCGAGATCGCGAACGCCCCCACCCACATAGCCGTCCGCGACTCCAAGGCCCCCGCCCGGGCCACCCTCACCTTCCCCGCCGAAGCCTTCGCTCCCTTCCTCGAAGCCCTGAAGGTGCCTACAAGGAAGCCGTGACGAGGCGCTCAGTGACCGCGTCGGCCAGGGACATCACCTGGTGACCGCGCGGCCGTTCCTCCACTGCCAGTCCCACAGCTTGCTCCACCGGTGGTCCTCCGCGAAGCCGATGTCGAGGTGCCTCACCCGCTCGTACGCCTCGGAGGTGCGCGGATCGTCGCGCAGGGCGAGGCCGTAGGCGGCCTCCAGGCAAATAAGCGGATCGTCCGCGTCCAGCAGGGCGACCAGGGCGTCGGCGACGGCAGGGGTACGGTCCCGGCAGGAGGCCAGGAGCGCCGTGGCCTCACCCTGCGGCCCGGCGTCCGGGCCCTCGGCCAGCGTGAGCAGTGCCCGCACGGCCGGTGTCAGGAGGGCGTCGTCGTTCACGGCCACCCTGCTGGCGAGGAGCCGTACCTCCGTGTCCTGGTCGGCGATGAGCGCGAGCAGCGCTGCCCGGGCCGGGGGCGTCAGGGAAGCGTCCTCGGGGGGACAGAAGAGCGCGGGCACCCGTTGGCGGACTCGGGCGTCGGGGTGAACGGCGTAGCGCAGCCCGGTGGCCTCCAGGCCGGGATGCTCGTACTCGGCGAAGGCTTCGAGCACCTTCGCGAGCATCTCGGCGTTCGTCTCCTCCGCCGCCCAGGTGTTGAGGAAGTCGCCCTCCTGTTCCACGTGCGGGTGGAAGTGGTCGAGGACTCCCCGGCACCGCAGGTACTCCGCGAGGAACCGGCGGTGCGCCGGATCGGGATGGTGGCGGTGGGAGGACACGGCCGACCAGGTCCCGGCGGCGCCGCGGCGCTCCAGGAGGACGGAGATCACCTCCCACCAGACCGGGTGGTCCTGGTCCGGCTCGACGGCGGCACGGGTGACCAGTTCGTCGACCGGGGTCGGAATGCGGAACTCCCGCTCCAGTACGGTCAGGACGCCGCCGTGTCCGTCCCGGACGACGAGACCACCGAGTGACAGCTGCTGGACATGGTGGAACGCGTCCGGGTCGTCCGGTACGCGGACCGTCTCCGCCGGCCCCTTGACACCCGTGCGGCGCCGCAACTCCTCGGCCGCGCCTGTCTCGTACCGGGTCCGGGCCAGGGAGAGCAGCCGCTCGCGCGCATGTTCGGACAGGCGCAGCGCCGGCTCGGCGCCGAGGACGGCCTTGCAGAGGGCCGGGGAGCCGCCGTCCACGGCCCGCCACAGCGGTGTGGTCCCGTCCGGCAGCACCCGGTCGGGATCGGCACCGCCCTGGACCAGCACATCGGCCACGACGACGTCATACGCGCCGATGGCGGCGCACAGCACCGGAAGCCCGTCCACGCCCGGCGTGTCCGGGTCGGCGCCCTCCTCCAGCAACTCCCGTACCGCGTCACCGTCTCCGGCCCGGACCGCCGTTATGAGGCGCCGGTCGTCACTTCCGCTCACGCGCTGCCCCTTCATCTTGGTCGGGCCATGTGGCCACGAGCGCCTGCCGATCCGGGAATCGAGGGCTGCCGAGCATCTCCTGGGTCGTCTCCCCGTTGACCCAGCACACCTGCTCGGGGCCGCCGTCGCCGGTGTCGAACAGGCAGGAGACTCCGCCACTGGCGGCCGCGAGGCCGGTGAACACCTCCCGGACGCGGGCCGACCGCGCGAACAGGCGGCTCATCCTCGAGGTCGCCGCCCAGAAATCCATGGACGCGTAATCAGGATGCAGCGAGGACCGGAACCGGACCGTCAGGTAGACGTACCCGATCTGGACGCGCCCGTCCTCACCGAACTCATGGCCGCACTCCTCCGCGTATTCGCGCACCGCGTCATCGGCGCCGAACATGATGGACGTGTCGAGGTCGAGCGTGTCGCTCGTGGAGCAGTCGACGGGCTCGCTCTCGAAGCGGGACGTGAACGGGAGGACGATCCGGTCACCGCCGGGCAGCGTGACCTCGAGCGGCGGCACGTCACGCGACGGTGGCGCCAACTCGGCCAGACGCAGAAGCGCTCCGGCTACCTTCCTGGGGGGCAGGTGGATGTCATATCCGTAGGTCAGACCCATGTTCTCCCCCTCTGCCGGGCCGAACGGCACTTTCTCATGGCCATCTCGCGGGGGCCTCCCATTTTCGGAGAGGGTGTACGGGTGCTGCCGGAGGGGTCCCCTCGGTGCGTCCGCGGGGAAGGTGCTGGTCCGATCACCCCGGACAGTGCTGGTCCTCACGCCGCGGGCGGGGGTGCGACGACGGGTGGGTTGAGGCGGGCGAAGCCTTCCTGGCGGTGGTACGGGAAGTACGGGTAGGGCGCCGTCCGGCCGCTCGCCGTGTCGAGTTTCGCCGTCTGGTCGGGCGTGAGCGTCCAGCCGATGGCACCGAGGTTCTGGCGAAGCTGGTTCTCGTCGCGGGCACCGATGATGACGGAGGAGACGGTCGGTCGCTGCAGCAGCCAGTTGATGGCGATCTGCGGAATGCTCCTGCCGGTCTCCTGCGCGACCTCGTCGAGTGCGTCCACCACACGGTAGAGATGCTCGTCCTCGACCGGCGGGCCGTATTCCGCGGTGTGGTGCAGTCGGCTGTTGGCCGGGAGCGGCCGGCCGCGGCGGATCTTGCCGGTGAGCCGTCCCCAGCCGAGCGGGCTCCAGACGAGGGCTCCGAGACCCTGATCGAGCCCGAGGGGCATCAGCTCCCATTCGTAGTCGCGGCCGATGAGCGAGTAGTAGACCTGGTGCGCGACATAGCGCGGACGGCCGTACTTCTCCGCACTCGCGAGGGACTTCATCGCCTGCCAGCCGGAGAAGTTGGAGATGCCGACGTAGCGGACCTTCCCCGCGCGTACGAGGTCGTCGAGCGCGGACAGGACTTCCTCGACCGGTGCGCCGGCGTCGTAGGCGTGCATCTGGAACAGGTCGATGTGGTCGGTGCCGAGCCGTCGCAGGGCGTCCTCGCACGCGGTGATCAGGCGTGAACGGGAGGTGCCCGCGTCGCCGGGGCCGTCGCCCATGGGCAGGCCGGTCTTGGTGGACACGATCACCTGGTCCCTGCGGCCCTTGATCGCTTCGCCCAGCACCTCCTCGGAGGCCCCGCCGGAGTAGACGTCGGCGGTGTCGAACATCGTGATGCCGGCGTCGAGGCAGATGTCCACGAGGCGTCGTGCTTCGCGTGCGTCCGTGTTGCCCCAGGCACCGAACAGCGGCCCCTGGCCGCCGAAGGTGCCGGCGCCGAAGCTCAGTGCCGGGACCTTGAGGCCGGATGCGCCCAGCCGCCTGTACTCCATGGCTGTTCCTCTCTCGCGACGCCACCTGGCTAACGGGTCTGTAGTTCCGTTAGTGTGTACCTCAACGTAGCAGGTGTGGGCAATTAATGGAACTGGAGTCCCGTTATGGGGTTTGAGAGTGTGAATCCCGGGACCGTCCGTCCTGGTGGGCGCACGGCGCGGGTGCGGGCGTCGGTGCTGCGAGCGGCCGGGGACGCCCTGGCGGAGCACGGCTTCGCCCACCTGGACCTCGCGGACGTCGCGCGCCGTGCCGAGGTGGGTAAGACCACCGTCTACCGTCGCTGGGGGTCGGTGACCGGCCTGGTGGCCGATCTGCTGCTGGACATGGCCGAGCAGTCGCTGCCGCGCACCGAGACCGGCTCGCTGCTCGGTGACCTGAAGGCCAACGCCCGGCTCGTGCAACGCACTTTGGCCGACCCTCGGCAGGGAGCCCTGTTCAAGGCGGTGATCGCCGCCGCCATCTGCGACGCGCAGACGGCCGAGGCCCTGCACCGCTTCTACGACATCCGCGTCAGGGAGTGGGCGCCCTGCGTCCACCAGGCCGTCGACCGGGGCGAGGTCCCCGAGGGCACTGACGCCCACGAGGTGATCCGCGCCGTCTCCGCCCCCCTCTACTACCGCCTGCTCACCACCGGCGCTCCCCTCGACGAAGCAGCCGCGGACCGGGCCGCCGAGGCTGCGGCGGCCGCAGCGCGCGCGGGAGCGTATGTCAGGGGCGGACGGCCGTGAGTGAGCTCATATGCTCGGCGCGGCGCTGGAGACGGGGCTCCGTGGCGAGCGGTTCTCCTTGTCCTTCCCGCCGGTACACAGAAAGGTTCGCGAGTATGTCCAGCGACCGTCTCATGCGCATCCGCAGTGCCGAGTTCCAGGCCATGGCCGAGAGGGTCCTGAGGGTCACGGAGCTCACCTCCCGTCTGAACGTCCTGCCGTTCGACGACGATGCGGGCAAGGCGGAACTGTTCGAGCGGATCCTCGGCAAGCCGCTGCCGCCGAGAGTCACGATCTACCCGCCCTTCTACACGGACCACGGCCTGCACCTCGACCTCGCCGAGCGCGTCTTCATCAACCAGAACTGCACGTTCCTGGACTACGCCGGTATCCGGATCGGCGAGCGCGTGATGATCGGACCGAAGGTCACGTTCATCACCAGTGGCCATCCGGTCGATCCCGAGGAGCGGCGGCTGTACCTCACCGGCGCACCCATCGACGTGGCGGAGAACGTGTGGATCGGTGCCGGTGCCACGATCCTGCCCGGCGTCAGCATCGGCCGCGACGCCGTGATCGCCGCCGGCGCGGTCGTGGCCGATGACGTCCCGCCGGCGAGCTTGGTGACCGGCAGCAAGGCAACCGTGCACCGAACGTGGTGAGACGGTGACCGGCCTGCTCACCACCGGCGCTTCCCTCGACGAAGCAGCCGCGGACCGGGCCGCCGAGGCTGCGGCGGCCGCAGCGCGCGCGGGAGCGTATGTGCGGGGCGGTGAAGCCCCCGCCTGAGTCACCCTGACCGTCCTGCCGGAGGCCTTCTCTCCCTTCCTCGAAGACCTCGCGTCACAGCCGCGCCGTCAACCGTCCCCGCCGTACCTGCGGAACTCCGACGTCTCCACCGTCCACGGCCCGAACGGCACCGAGTCGCCGAAGATGTACGGCTCCTTGTTGCTGTAGCGGCCCTTGCACGGCTCGGAGTGCACCTCGATCGTGCCGGTGCGCGGGTCGACGATCATGTAGTGCGGGATGCCCATGGCCGGATAGTCGGCCAACTTCTCGTCGTAGTCGTTGCTCGGGTTGGACGGCGAGACGATCTCGACAGCTGCCAGCACCTGCGTCGCGTCGACGGCCAGGCCCTCTTCGTCGAGGGTGGCCTCGGGGATCACGACGGCATCGGGTCGGCGCAGACGCCCGATGGCCGGGTGCTCGATCTCGGGTCCGTTTGCGCAGATGTGGCCGGGGTGGGTGCTGGGCAGTTGCGCGTCCAACTGCTTGCAGATGCGGCGAACAGTCCCCTCGTGACGCTTCGACGGGCGCATCATCGCCAGTACCGGACCGGACGGCCCGATCTCGACGCTCCACGACCCCTCGAGCTGCTCCGAGTAGGCCCCGAGCTCTGCGGCGATGGCGCGCATCTTGGCATAGTCCATGAGCCCAACGTACTGAGTTGACGACGCTCCCGCCCGCCCTGTCACACCCCACCGGTACCGTCGGATCATGTCCAACCAGTCCGCAGCCGCCGCCCCCGGTGAACGCCGGCTCGCCACGCTCGAGGGCGTGCTGGAGCGCATCACGTACGCCAACGAGGAGAACGGCTACACGGTAGCCCGGGTCGACACCGGCCGCGGCGCCGGTGATCTGCTCACCGTCGTCGGCGCGCTGCTCGGCGCCCAGGTCGGGGAGTCCCTGCGGATGGAGGGGCGTTGGGGGTCGCATCCGCAGTACGGGAAGCAGTTCCACGTCGAGAACTACACGACGGTGCTGCCGGCCACGGTCCAGGGCATCCGCCGCTACCTCGGGTCCGGGCTGGTCAAGGGCATCGGCCCGGTCTTCGCCGACCGCATCACCCAGCACTTCGGCATCGACACGCTGACCGTCATCGAGGAGGAGCCCAAGCGGCTCATCGAGGTCCCCGGTCTCGGCCCCAAGCGGACCAAGAAGATCGCCGACGCCTGGGAGGAGCAGAAGGCGATCAAGGAGGTGATGCTCTTCCTCCAGACCGTCGAGGTGTCCACCTCCATCGCCGTGCGCATCTACAAGAAGTACGGCGACGCCTCGATCTCCGTCGTGAAGAACCAGCCGTACCGGCTCGCCGCCGACGTCTGGGGCATCGGCTTCCTCACCGCCGACAAGATCGCCCAGTCGGTCGGGATCCCGCACGACAGCCCGGACCGGGTGAAGGCCGGACTGCAGTACGCGCTGTCCCAGGCCACCGACCAGGGGCACTGCTATCTCCCCGAGGAGAAGCTGATCGCCGACGCGGTCAAGCTGCTCCAGGTGGACACCGGGCTGGTCATCGAGTGCCTCGCCGAGCTCGCCGCCGAGCCCGAGGAGGGGGAGGACCCCGGTGTCGTCCGGGAGAAGGTGCCCGATCCGCAGGGCGGCGACCCCGTCACCGCCGTGTACCTCGTCCCCTTCCACCGCGCCGAGGTCGCCCTCTCCGGCCAGCTGCTGCGGCTGCTGCGCACGGACGAGGACCGGATGCCCGCCTTCCAGGACGTGGCCTGGGACAAGGCGCTCGGCTGGCTCGGGGCCCGTACCGGCACCGACCTCGCCCCCGAGCAGGAGGCGGCCGTCCGGCTCGCGCTCACCGAGAAGGTCGCCGTTCTCACCGGCGGGCCCGGCTGCGGCAAGTCGTTCACGGTCCGGTCGATCGTGGAGCTGGCCCGCGCCAAGAAGGCCAAGGTGGTGCTCGCCGCGCCGACCGGCCGCGCCGCCAAGCGGCTCGCCGAGCTGACCGGAGCCGAGGCCTCCACCGTGCACCGGCTGCTGGAGCTCAAGCCCGGGGGTGACGCCGCCTACGACCGGGACCGGCCGCTCGACGCCGACCTGGTGGTGGTCGACGAGGCGTCCATGCTGGACCTGCTGCTCGCGAACAAGCTGGTCAAGGCGGTACCGCCGGGCGCCCATCTGCTCTTCGTCGGTGACGTGGACCAGCTGCCCAGCGTCGGCGCGGGCGAGGTGCTCCGGGACCTGCTGGCTCCCGGAAGCCCCGTCCCCGCCGTGCGGCTCACCCGGGTCTTCCGGCAGGCCCAGCAGTCGGGCGTGGTGACCAACGCCCACCGGATCAACGCCGGGCAGCACCCCGTCACCGACGGCATGAAGGACTTCTTCCTCTTCGTCGAGGACGACACCGAGGAGGCCGGCCGGCTCACCGTGGACGTCGCGGCCCGGCGCATCCCGGCGAAGTTCGGCCTCGACCCGCGCCGGGACGTGCAGGTCCTCGCCCCCATGCACCGGGGACCGGCCGGCGCGGGCACGCTCAACGGGCTGCTCCAGCAGGCCGTCACCCCGGGCCGCCCCGATCTCGCCGAGAAGCGGTTCGGCGGGCGGGTCTTCCGCGTCGGCGACAAGGTCACCCAGATTCGCAACAATTACGAGAAGGGGGAGAACGGGGTCTTCAACGGCACCGTGGGCGTGGTCACCTCGCTCGACCCGGTCGACCAGCGTCTGACGGTGCTGACCGACGAGGACGAGGAGGTGCCGTACGACTTCGACGAGCTGGACGAACTGGCACACGCCTACGCGGTGACCATCCACCGTTCCCAGGGAAGCGAGTACCCGGCGGTCGTCATCCCGGTGACCACGGGCGCGTGGATGATGCTCCAGCGCAACCTGCTCTACACGGCGGTCACCCGGGCCAAGCAGCTGGTCGTGCTCGTCGGATCCCGCAAGGCGATCGGGCAGGCGGTGCGTACGGTGTCGGCGGGCCGCCGGTGCACGGCCCTGGACTTCCGCCTCGCCGGTTCCCGCCTCTCGGAGGTGCGGAGTGCCTCTGTGAGCGGTCCGTCATCAAAAAATGATCGATCAAATGAGTCATGAAGGTCACAGAGCTCTTCCGGATAAGGAACACAGGAGGCAGGATGGGCAAGTTGGCGGCACTGAGTGCCGCCGATAGGCCCGATGGTCGACCCCGAGTGCACTCTCCTGAGCCGAGTGGGGGATGGTAGAGACAGTCAGGGCACCTCGAAGATGAGGCACAACGTCGGTGAGGGAAGACGTGAGCGACAACTCTGTAGTACTGCGGTACAACGGCAGCGAGTACACCTACCCGGTGATCGACAGCACTGTCGGTGACAAGGGCTTCGACATCGGGAAGCTCCGCGCCCAGACCGGTCTGGTGACGCTGGACAGCGGCTACGGCAACACCGCGGCCTATAAATCCGGGGTCACCTATCTCGACGGCGAGGCCGGCATCCTCCGGTACCGCGGCTACCCGATCGAGCAGCTGGCCGAGCGCTCCACCTTCCTGGAGGTCGCCTACCTGCTGATCAACGGCGAGCTGCCGACCGTCGACGAGCTGACCTCGTTCCAGAACGAGATCACGCAGCACACCCTGCTGCACGAGGACGTCAAGAACTTCTACAAGGGCTTCCCGCGCGACGCCCACCCGATGGCCATGCTGTCGTCGGTGGTCTCCGCGCTGTCGACGTTCTACCAGGACAGCCACAACCCGTTCGACGAGCGTCAGCGCAACCTCTCCACGATCCGCCTGCTCGCCAAGCTTCCGACGATCGCGGCGTACGCGTACAAGAAGTCGATCGGCCACCCGTTCGTCTACCCGCGCAACGACCTCGGCTACGTCGAGAACTTCCTGCGCATGACCTTCTCCGTGCCCGCGCAGGACTACGAGCTCGACCCGGTCGTCGTCTCCGCGCTGGACAAGCTGCTGATCCTGCACGCGGACCACGAGCAGAACTGCTCGACCTCCACGGTGCGTCTGGTCGGCTCCTCGCAGGCGAACATGTTCGCCTCGATCTCCGCCGGCATCTCCGCCCTGTGGGGCCCGCTGCACGGCGGTGCCAACCAGTCGGTGCTGGAGATGCTGGAGGGCATCCGCGACTCCGGCGGTGACGTCGACTCCTTCATCCGCAAGGTGAAGAACAAGGAGGACGGCGTCCGCCTGATGGGCTTCGGCCACCGGGTCTACAAGAACTTCGACCCGCGCGCCAAGATCATCAAGGCCGCCGCGCACGACGTGCTGTCCGCCCTCGGCAAGTCCGACGAGCTGCTGGACATCGCGCTGAAGCTGGAGGAGCACGCGCTCTCCGACGACTACTTCGTCTCGCGCAGCCTCTACCCGAACGTCGACTTCTACACCGGCCTGATCTACCGGGCCATGGGCTTCCCGACCGAGATGTTCACGGTCCTGTTCGCCCTCGGCCGGCTGCCGGGCTGGATCGCCCAGTGGCACGAGATGATCAAGGAGCCGGGCTCCCGCATCGGCCGCCCGCGCCAGATCTACACGGGCATCGTCGAGCGGGACTTCGTTCCGGTCGAGGAGCGCTGACACCTGCCGGTGGGGTGCGCGGTGCACCCAGTAGCTCGTTGCTGAAGGGGTGTGGGCGGCTGCCGGCCGGTCTGTGGCCGGTCGCGCCCACGCGGCGGGGCCGCATGTCGATACGGCCCCGCGCCCCTTCAGGTGCGTCGAGCCGCCGCAAGCGTGATGTGGAAAGAGAGAAGGCGCCCCGGCCGCCGGTCCCCCCACGGGCCGACGAACCAGGGCGCCTTCCCATGTCCCGGTGCGGATTCCCCCCACGGGATCCGGCCGGGCGCCTGTGAAAACAGCGCCTGAATCGCTGTGTGAGCACGACGGACCTGAACCCGCCGCACTCGTCGGTGTGCGGTCTGCCGGGACAGCGCACGTTCGGGAGGGCCGCTCAAAGCTTCCCGCTGGTACGTGTCCCGGCAACGCAATCTCCGGGAAAGTCCCCCAAGACGATCCCAGTTGTCAGGAAGCGCCCCCCAAGACGCTGCCCGACATCGCCAACTTAGACCTTCGAACCCCTTCGATGGTTACGTTCAGATCACTGTGATCTGCGTCTCTTGCATAACTCCCTAAGCTCCGCAAGAGCCCGCAAACCTCTCACGGGACCCAAGCGTAAGGATGATGCGCGAGCCTTGTGAAGAGCTTATGTGAGGGTCGTACCGGACTCCAGAGGTACACCCCAACTTGAGACCTCAATGAAACGCCCGCAGCCGGAGGCTGTTCGTCACCACGAACACCGAGGAGAAGGCCATGGCGGCACCGGCGATCATCGGGTTCAGCAGCCCGGCCGCGGCCAGCGGCAGCGCGGCGACGTTGTAGCCGAAGGCCCACACGAGATTGCCCTTGATGGTGGCGAGGGTGCGGCGGGACAGTCGTATCGCGTCCGCCGCCACCCGCAGGTCGCCGCGCACCAGGGTCAGGTCGCCCGCCTCGATCGCCGCGTCCGTGCCCGTGCCCAGGGCGAGACCCAGATCAGCGACAGCCAGCGCGGCCGCGTCGTTGACGCCGTCGCCGACCATGGCGACGCTGCGCCCCTCCTCCTGGAGTCCGCGCACGACGTCGGCCTTGTCCTCGGGCAGCACCTCTGCGATCACCCGGTCGATGCCGACGGCCCGTGCCACCGCCTCGGCCACGGTCCGGTTGTCGCCGGTCAGCAGCACCGGAGTGAGCCCCAGCGCGCGCAGCTCGCGCACCGCCTCGGCGCTGGTCTCCTTCACCGCGTCCGCGACGACGAGGACACCGCGCGCCGCTCCGTCCCAGCCGGCCACCACGGCCGTACGCCCCGCCCGCTCGGCCTCCTCCCTGGCCTCGGCCAGCTCCGGCGGCAGCTCCCCGAAGAGTTCGAAGAGGCGTCCGACGGCGACCTCGTGGCCCTCCACGCGCCCGCGTACGCCCCTGCCGGGCACGTTCTCGAAGTGTTCGGCCTCCGGCAGCGCACCGGCGCGTTCCTCCGCTCCCGCGGCGATCGCCCGGGCGACGGGGTGCTCCGAGGCGTGCTCCAGGGCGCCCGCGAGCCGCAGCAGCTGCCGCTCGTCGGTGCCCTCGGCGACGTACACGTCCTGCAGGGACATCCGTCCGGTGGTGACGGTGCCGGTCTTGTCCAGGACGACGGTGTCGACGGCGCGGGTGGACTCCAGGACCTCGGGGCCCTTGATGAGGATGCCGAGCTGGGCGCCCCGCCCGGTGCCGACCATCAGCGCGGTCGGCGTGGCGAGCCCGAGGGCGCACGGGCAGGCGATGATCAGGACGGCGACGGCCGCGGTGAACGCGGCGACCATGTCGCCGGTGGCGCCGAGCCACCCGCCGAAGGTGGCGACCGCGATCAGCAGCACCGCGGGGACGAAGACCCCGGCGATCCGGTCGGCGAGCCGCTGCACCTGCGCCTTGCCGTTCTGCGCCTCCTCCACCAGCCGCGCCATCCGCGCGAGCTGGGTGTCGGCGCCGATCCGCGTGGCCTCGACGACCAGCCGCCCGCCCGCGTTGACCGTGGCGCCGGTGACGGTGTCGCCGCCGGCGACGTCCACCGGCACGGACTCGCCGGTCAGCATGGACGCGTCCACGGCGGAGACGCCCTCCACCACCGTGCCGTCGGTGGCGATCTTCTCCCCGGGGCGTACGACGAACCGGTCGCCCACGGCCAGCCGCTCCGCCGGAATCCGCACCTCCCGCCCGTCGCGGAGCACCGCCACGTCCTTGGCGCCCAGCTCCATCAGCGCCCGCAGGGCCGCTCCCGCGCGGCGCTTGGAACGGGCCTCCAGATAGCGGCCCAGCAGGATGAAGGCGGTGACGCCGGCGGCGACCTCCAGGTAGATCATCGAGGCGCCGTCGCCGCGCGAGACGGTGAGCTCGAAGGGGTGCCGCATGCCGGGCATGCCCGCGTCACCCAGGAACAGCGCCCACAGGGACCAGCCGAACGCGGCGAGCGTGCCGACGGAGACCAGCGTGTCCATGGTGGCGGTGCCGTGCCGGAGGTTGGTCCAGGCGGCCCGGTGGAAGGGCGCGGCGCCCCACACCACGACGGGCGCGGCGAGGGTGAGTGAGAGCCACTGCCAGTTGTCGAACTGCAGGGACGGGACCATCGCAAGGAGGACGACGGGCAGGGCGAGGAGCGCGGAGACGGCCAGCCGCCGGCGCAGGGCGACCAGCTCGGGGTCGTCCTCCGCGTCCGGGCCCTCCTCGGTCTCCTCCCGCACGGGTTCCTCGGCGGTGTAGCCGGTGCGGACCACCGTGGTGATCAGATCGGCGACCTCGACGCCCGGCGGGTAGGTGATCCGGGCCTTCTCGGTCGCGTAGTTCACCGTGGCGGTGACGCCGTCCATGCGGTTGAGCTTCTTCTCGACGCGGGCCGCGCAGGAGGCGCAGGTCATCCCGCCGATGAGCAGCTCGACCTCCGAGACCGCCGGCTGCTCGGCGACCGGTGCCTCGGCGGCGGTGGTGCTGGTCATGTCCGTACTCCAGGGACGTCCGGGATCCGGGGGGCGGGCGGCGCGCCGGGCCGCAGGGAAGGGGTGGCCGGTACGGCCCGGTTCACGCCGCGCGGGGTGTGCGGGTTCCGGATCAGACGGTGCCGGTCAGCTCGTAGCCGGCCTCGTCGACGGCGGCGCGCACGGCCGCCTCGTCGAGCGGGGCCGCGGAGACCACGGTCACCTCGCCGGAGGAGGCGACGGCCGTCACCGAGCTGACGCCGGGGATCGCGGAGATCTCGCCGGAGACCGCGCCCTCGCAGTGTCCGCAGCTCATCCCGCTCACCTTGTAGACGGTGGTGACGGAACCCTGGGTGTCGGTCTGGGAGGTCATGTCGTTACTCCTCGTCGGGCGTAGGGGATGTGACGGGTCGGTGGGGCCCGCGAGGGCGCCACACCATCCAGACTATACCCCTAGGGGGTATGAATCCGCGACGAGCGGGTCGAGGTAGCGGATGAGGACGTTCTTCAGCTCCTGGACGTACGCCTCGCGCTCGGCGCCCTCATGGGCGAGGACCAGTTCCAGGCCGGCCTTGTAGATGCCCACACAGACCTGGGCGACGCGGTTCACGTCGGCGGCGGGCGTGCCGGGCATGAACGGGGTGATCAGCGTCTCGACCCTGGTGATCAGGGTGGCGTGCAGGGCGTCGTGCTCCTGGGCGATGCGGCCGGGGATGTCCGGGCCGTGCATCAGTGCGAAGAAGACCGGGTTGCGGCAGTTGAAGTCGATGAAGCGGTCCACGGCCGCGGCGACGGCCTCCTCCAGCGGGGTGGCCGGATCGAGGGGTGCGAGGGCCTCGCCGTACGCCTCCCGCATCTCGTGCATGAGTCGGCTGCCCAGCTCGATGGCGATCGCTTCCTTGTTCGGGAAGAACTGGTACAGCGTGCCGGGCGAGACGCCGGCCTCCCGGGCGATGGCGTTGGTGCTGGCGGCCGTGTAGCCGGTGGTGCAGAAGACGGAGGCGGCGGCCTCCAGCAGTTGGCGGATGCGGCGTTCACCGCGCGCCTGCCTGCGGACGGGCCGTTCGTCGGCCGCCTGCTGCTTCCCGGGCTTCTCGGTCTTGTCGGGCACGCGTTATCCCCAGCTCTCGGCACGCGATTGACAAACGCGAGCGGTCACTCGCATTCTTGTGGAACGCGAGCGATCTCTCGTGTTTGCCAGTCTATGGCAATGGCACAGCCATGCCGCCTGCCCGCGTGCGTCCGGGGGCCGTTCGGGCCCGGGAAGGCACAGGACACTCGGGGGGACACGCGGGCGGACGGCATGGTTCACGGTGAACGGGACACCGCAGGATGACCGAAGTCAACGTTGCGCCGCGCGTGGGGGGCTGGACCCGGTTCGTGACCGCCCGGCCCCGGCTCGCCCTGCTGGCGGCGCTGGTGCTCACCGTGCTCGCCGTGCTGGCCGGCAGCGGCGTCGCCGACCGCATGGGCAGCGGCGGCTGGGAGGACCCGGACGCCGAGTCCAGCTATGCGACCGCGGCGCTCGAGCGCGAGTTCCCCGAGGCCCAGCCCAATGTCCTGCTGCTGGTCGACGCGGGGGACGCCGGGGTCGACGATCCGGCCGTCACCGCCGAGGCCCAGCGGCTCACCGAGCGTCTGGCCGGGGAGCGGGGCGTCACCGGCGTCGGCTCCTACTGGCAGTCGCGATCACCCGCCCTGCGCGCCGAGGACGGGCACGAGGCGCTGATCGCCGCCCGCCTCACGGGCGACGAGACCGCCATGGGGGAGACGCTGGAGCGCATCGCGCCGTCCTTCCGGGGCGAACAGGGCGTGGTGGAGGTGAGCGTCGGCGGCCCGGTCGCCGTGCGGCACGAGATGCAGACGATCATCCAGGAGGACCTGCTGAGGGCCGAGATGATCGCCCTGCCGGTGACACTGGTGCTGCTGGTGATGGTCTTCGGCAGCGCCGTCGCGGCCCTGCTGCCGCTCGGCATCGGCATCGTCGCGATCCTCGGCACCAACGCGGTGCTGCGCGGGCTCACCGAGTTCACCGACGTCTCGGTCTTCGCGATGAACCTCACCACCGCCCTGGGACTCGGCCTCGCGATCGACTACGCGCTCTTCATCGTCCGCCGCTTCCGCGAGGAACTGTCCACCGGCTCCGAGCCGCTCACGGCCGTCGGCACCACCCTGCGCACCGCCGGGCGCACGGTGCTGTTCTCCGCCCTCACGGTCGCGGTGTCCCTGGCGGCGATGCTGGTCTTCCCGCAGTACTTCCTGCGCTCCTTCGCCTACGCCGGGATCGCCGTGGTGCTGCTGGCCGCGGCGGCCGCCCTGATCCTGCTCCCCGCCGCCCTCGTGCTGCTGGGCCACCGGGTCAACTCCCTCGACCTGCGCACGCTGTTCCGGCGCGGCCGGCCGGCCGCGCGGCCCGCTCGCGAGGAGGGCGCCGCCTGGGGCCGCGCGGCGACGCTGGTGATGCGCCGGGCCCCGTTCTTCGCCCTCGGCACCACGGCCGTGCTGGTGCTGCTCGGACTGCCCTTCCTCGGCGTGAAGTTCGGCACGGCGGACGACCGCCAACTGCCCTCCACCGCCGAGTCGCACGTGGTGCAGCAGCACATCCGCGACGGCTTCCCGGGCAGTCCCGGCGGCGGCCTCGACGTCCTCGCGGAGGGCCGCGCGACCCCGGCGCAGTACGCCGCCTACAAGGAGCGCGTCGCCGCCCTGCCCGACGTGGTGCGGGTCGACGGACCGCTGGTGAAGGGCGACACGGCCTACTTCACCGTGCTGCCCGAGGGGGAGGCGGTCGACGATCCCGCCCAGCGGCTGGTGGGCGACCTCCGCGCGGTGGACGCCCCGTTCGACACCAGCGTGACCGGTGCGGCGGCCGTCCTGGTCGACTCCAAGGACGCCATCGGCGACCGCATACCGATGGCGGCCGTGTTCATCGTCGTCGTCACCCTGCTCCTGGTGTTCCTGCTCACCGGCAGCGTGCTGATACCGGTGCAGGCCGTGGTGCTCAACGCCCTCAGCCTCACCGCGATGTTCGGCGCCGTGGTCTGGGTCTTCCAGGACGGCCATCTCTCCGGCCTGCTCGGCTTCACCACCACCGGGTCGATCGAGACCACGCTGCCGGTCCTGATGTTCTGCGTGGCCTTCGGACTCTCCATGGACTACGGCGTCTTCCTGCTGTCCCGCATCAAGGAGGAGTACGACCACGCCGGCGATCACGAGCAGGCGGTGCGGCACGGGTTGCAGCGGACGGGCGGACTGATCACCGCGGCGGCGGTCATCCTCGCGGTGGTCATGGTCGCGATCGGCACCTCGCGCGTGACCAACACCAAGATGCTGGGCCTGGGCATCGCGCTGGCGGTACTGATGGACGCGATGATCGTCCGCAGTCTCCTGGTCCCGTCCGTCATGCGCCTCACCGGTCGCGCGACCTGGTGGGCCCCGGGCCCGCTGCGCCGGTTCCACGAACGGTTCGGCCTGAGCGAGGGGGAGCCGGCACGGACCCCGGCGGACCCCGCGGGCTCCGCGGACTCGGCAACCGTCCTCGCCGGCGGCCACGGGGAGGAGACGGAGGAGACGGAGGTCACCCGCGACAAGGCGGAGGCCCGGGGATAGCGTTCCGCCCGGAAGTGATGATCACCGGAAGGCGGGACGGGACATGCGGGCGGTGGTGTTCGAGCGGTACGGGGAACCGGCCGGGGTGCGGGAGGTCGCGGACCCGGAGCCCGCGGAGCACGGAGTCGTGGTCCGTGTCGAGGCCACCGGCCTGTGCCGCAGCGACTGGCACGGCTGGCAGGGCCATGACCCGGACATCACCCTCCCGCATGTCCCCGGCCATGAACTCGCCGGCGTCGTCGAAGCGGTCGGCGCCCGGGTCACCGGCTGGCGCGCCGGGGACCGCGTCACCGTCCCGTTCGTCTGCGCCTGCGGTTCCTGCCCCGCCTGCGCGGCCGGCGACCAGCAGGTGTGCGAGCGGCAGACCCAGCCGGGCTTCACGCACTGGGGTTCCTTCGCCCACTACGTGGCGCTGGACCACGCGGACGTGAACCTGGTCGCGGTCCCCGACGGGATGTCCTTCGCGACGGCCGCCTCCCTCGGCTGCCGCTTCGCCACGGCCTACCGGGCGGTGGTGCAGCAGGGCCGGGTGGCGGCGGGGGAGTGGGTCGCCGTGCACGGCTGCGGCGGGGTGGGACTGTCGGCGGTGATGATCGCGGCGGCGGCCGGCGCACGCGTCGTCGCCGTCGACGTGTCACCGGGGGCCCTCGACCTGGCGCGGCGGTTCGGCGCGGCACAGTGCGTGGACGCGTCGTCCGTGGACGACCCGGCCGAGGCGGTCCGCGAGCTCACCGGTGGCGGCGCCCACCTCTCCCTGGACGCGCTCGGCGCCCCCGCCACCTGCGCCTCCTCGGTGAACGGGCTGCGCCGCCGGGGCCGGCACGTCCAGGTGGGCCTGCTGCCCTCACCGACGGGCACCACCCCCGTCCCCATGGCCCGCGCCATCGCCCAGGAGCTGGAGATCCTCGGCAGCCACGGCATGGCCGCGCACACCTACCCCCCGATGCTGGAACTGGTCCGCGCGGGCGTCCTCCGGCCCGACCTGCTGGTGACGTCCACGATCGGTCTCGACGCGGTGCCCTCGGCCCTCGCGGCCATGGGAGCGGCTCCGGGCGCGGGCGTGACGGTCATCGAGCCGTGGAGCTGAGCGCGGCCCACTCCCGGTCGAGGATCGCCATGATCACCTCGTCGGTCCACTCGCCCTCGATCAGTGAACGGGCGCAGCACTTCCGGGAATCCGGTGAGGGTGGGTTCGACGGCGAAGCTCGTGGCACACAGCTGTGCCCCACCGGCCGGGCGGGGCACAGCTGCCTTCGCGGAGGTCAGTCGGCTCTGCGGCCCCGGTTGCCCGGGCGGGCGGCGACCCAGGTGCGGATGGTGTCGGCGTACCAGTAGGGCTTGCCGCCCTCCACGTGGTCGGGCGGAGGCAGCAGGCCGTGCTTGCGGTAGGAACGCACGGTGTCCGGCTGCACCTTGATGTGGGCCGCGATGTCCTTGTAGGACCACAGCCGTCGGTCGGTCATGGCGTTGCACCTCCCCGCGCGCACCGCGGCGGCGGCCGGGGGTGGCCGTCAGGGGGAGCCGGGCGCTGCGCTGGTGATCAGGCATGCGTTGTGCCCGGTGAACGAGGCCGGGCGCCGACAGGGCAGGGGCTGTGCGCCGGGTGTGACGGAAGGGCCGCGCGGGCGTGACACCCGTGACAGTACGGGCGTCTTTGTGACAGGAGTGACACACAGGCGCACTCCGGCTCACCGGCGGGGCGCGTTGACGTACGCGACCGCGAGTGAGATCGCGCGAGGACCCACGACGCCCCCGGGGTGTCACGCGGCGGCGCAGGACTCCCGTACGAGGGCGTCCAGCTCGGCCGCCGACTCCGGTGCCAGCCGGTAGATGCCGTGCACGCTCACCGCGCTGCGCAGCTCGCCGTCCACCACGTGCTTGATCTGCCGCTCGCCCCGCCGTGACCGGTAGGTGAGCCGGGCCAGCAGCTCGGGCGGTACGGGACGCTCGAAGGTGAGCGGGCTCCCGGGCGGCCCGACGACGACCTCGCTGACACAGCCCGCCTTCAGCGGTTTCCAGTGGATGAGCCGGAGGTAGTCCTCCATGGCCAGTTCCTCGCCCACGGTGTCGTAGTCCAGGACGCGCCCCACCTCCATCGCCCCGAGCACCCACAGCTGCCTGCGGAAGACCCGGACCGGATGGATGACGTCACCCGGGCGCACTCCGGCGCGTAGGAAACTCGGCAGCGACTGGTGCGGCCCGCCGAACATCACGGTCAGGCGCTCACCCGTATGGCCCTCGCGGGCAAGGGCCTTGCAGAGGTCGTTGGTCCACAGGGCGGTGTACGCGTTCGGCATGGCACCGCACGTTATCGGCGGCCACCGACAACGGGGCCCGGACAAGAGCTTCACGTTTTCGTCCGAATGTCCGGACAAAATATTGACAGGGCTTCGCACCCGGGGCTAGAAACCGGGGTGGGCCGTATGCGCCGCAGGGCCGGCGAGCCGTACGAAGGGAACGCGATGGCGTACGACGTGATCACCTCGGGGCGGATCGGAGTGGACCTCCACCCGCTCCGGACGGGTGTACCGCTGCCGCAGGTCACGTTCTTCGGCACCCCACCGATCGCCTCCGGCGCGGGAGACCGCCTCGCTTTGGCAGGAGCGAAGTGCGAGCGACGACTCCCCGCCCGCCGCGGCCCCGCGCCGGAGGTTCCGCCGAAGTCCCATGTGTCCACTCGGGGACCCGAACGGCCGACACTGTGTCGGTCCCGTCCGGGGGCCCCGGACTGGTGGGATGAGGACATGGCCCGGTCCGCGGCACCCGCGTCCGCGGCCGGCGCACACGAGCTGTACGAGCTGCACCCACGGCACGTCTCCACCCGACGCCGCCATCTGCGAAGGAGTTCTCGGTCATGACGAAGATCGTCAACCACTGGATCGGCGGCAAGACCGTCGAAGGCGCCTCGGGGAACCACGGCCCGGTGACGGACCCGGCGACCGGCGAGGTCACCACCAAGGTCGCCTTCGCCTCCGTCGAGGAGGTGGACGCCGCGGTCGCCGCCGCCAAGGAGGCGTACCTGACCTGGGGCCAGTCCTCCCTGGCCGCCCGCACCGCCGTCCTCTTCAAGTTCCGCGCGCTGCTGGACGCCCACCGCGACGAGATCGCCGAACTGATCACCGCCGAGCACGGCAAGGTGCACTCCGACGCCCTCGGCGAGGTCGCGCGCGGCCTGGAGATCGTCGACCTGGCCTGCGGAATCAGCGTGCAGCTCAAGGGCGAGCTGTCGACGCAGGTCGCCACCCGCGTCGACGTGTCGTCGATCCGCCAGCCGCTGGGCGTGGTCGCGGGCATCACGCCGTTCAACTTCCCGGCGATGGTGCCGATGTGGATGTTCCCCCTCGCCATCGCCTGCGGCAACACCTTCGTGCTGAAGCCGTCCGAGAAGGACCCGTCGGCCTCGGTCCGCCTCGCCGAACTCCTCTCCGAGGCGGGCCTGCCCGACGGCGTGTTCAACGTCGTGCACGGCGACAAGGTGGCCGTCGACCGCCTCCTGGAGCACCCCGACGTCAAGGCCGTCTCCTTCGTCGGCTCCACCCCCATCGCCCGCTACATCCACACCACCGCCTCCGCGAACGGCAAGCGCGTCCAGGCCCTGGGCGGTGCCAAGAACCACATGCTGGTCCTGCCCGACGCCGACCTCGACGCGGCGGCCGACGCGGCCGTCTCCGCGGCCTACGGCTCGGCGGGCGAACGCTGCATGGCCATCTCCGCGGTCGTCGCCGTCGGCGCGATCGGCGACGAGCTGGTGCAGAAGATCCGCGAGCGCGCCGAGAAGATCAAGATCGGCCCCGGCAACGACCCCACCTCCGAGATGGGCCCGCTGATCACCAGGGCCCACCGCGACAAGGTCGCCTCCTACGTGGCCGGTGCGGCGGACGAGGGCGCCGAGGTCGTCCTGGACGGCACCGGGTACACCGTGGACGGCCACGAGAACGGCCACTGGATCGGCATCTCCCTCCTCGACAAGGTGCCGACGGCCGCGAAGGCCTACCAGGACGAGATCTTCGGCCCCGTCCTGTGCGTCCTGCGTACGGAGACCTACGAGGAGGCCCTGGACCTCATCAACAGCTCCCCGTTCGGCAACGGCACCGCGATCTTCACCCGGGACGGCGGCGCCGCACGCCGCTTCCAGCTCGAGGTCGAGGCCGGCATGGTCGGCGTGAACGTCCCGATCCCGGTCCCCGTCGGCTACCACTCCTTCGGCGGCTGGAAGGACTCCCTCTTCGGAGACCACCACATCTACGGCAACGACGGCACGCACTTCTACACCCGCGGCAAGGTCGTCACCACCCGCTGGCCCGACCCGGCCGACGCCCCCACCGGAGTCGACCTGGGCTTCCCGCGCAACCACTGACCCGCGCGACCTGACCCGGCCCGGGGGGGGGGGGGGGGGAGGGGGGGGGGGGAGGGGGGGGGGGGGGGGGGGGGGGGGGGGGGGGGGGGGGGGGGGGGGGGGGGGGAGAGGAGGGGGGGCGAGGGGT
>NZ_JBVIGA010000028.1:114321-117531 GCF_055571035.1 Streptomyces malachitofuscus
CCTCCCCTCCCCTCCCCCCCCCCCTCCCCCCCCCCCCCCCCCCCCCCCCCCCCCCCCCTCCCCCCCCCCCCCCCCCCCCCCCCCCCCCCCCCCCCCCCCCCCCCCCCCCCCCCCCCCCCCCCCCCCCCCCCCCCCCCCCGGGCCGGTTCGTAGTGCGCAGGCACCAGGGCGGGGGAGCGACTGGTCCCGAGGCACCAGGTCAGGACGGCTGCCGGGGACGATGCCCGCCGGGGGCACCGCAGGGAAGTGTGGGCAGCGCGCGGAATCCCGCGCGTTCCTCATTCCCTGTGGTGTCTGGAGTGATCAACAAGTGGCGACCTTTCCCCTCGCCTTACCCGGTACCGCGTCACGGAAGGCGCTCGACCGGCTGGGCGGGCGCCGGTGAACAAGACGAAGACGTCCGTGTCCGACGTCGTGGCCGCTCCCACCCGTCTCGGGTGGCCGGCGATCGGTGCCCTCGGCATCCTGGCCCTCGCCCTCGGCAGCCTGCAGTCGGTGGTGGAGCCCGCCCTGCCGCTGTTGCAACGTGAATGGGCGGTCGACGCGTCCGAAGGGGCGCTGATCGGCAACGCACTCCTCATCACCGGCGCGGTCGCCACACCCGTCGCGGGCAAGCTCGGCGACCGCTACGGCGGGAAGCGGGTGCTGGTCCGGCTGATGGCCGTGGTCTCGGCGGGCGGCCTGATGGCGGCTCTGGCGCCGAGCCTGCCCGTGCTGTTGCTCGGTCAGGTACTGCAGGGCGTCATGGTGGGCGCGCTGCCCCTCTCCATCATCCTGGTGCGCAAGCACCTCGCGGCAGGAGAGTCACAAGCGGTGATCGGGCTGGTCGTCGCGCTGTTCACCGGCGGCAGCATGGTGGGCATGCTGTTCGCCGGGCCGATCGCGGAAGGGCTGGCCTGGCAGTGGATGTTCGGGCTGCCGACGATCGTGGTCGTCGTGGCGACGTCGGCCGTGGCCCGGCTGGTGCCGCACGATCCGCCGGTCCCGTCGGAGCACGGGATCGACTGGCCCGGCACGGCCCTGCTCAGCGGCACGCTGCTGGTGTTCATGCTCGGGCTCGTGACGGTCACGAGGGACGGCGGCATGCCGCCGCTCGCGATCGGCGCCCTTGTGCTGGTCGTGGCCGCCCTCGCGACCGGGTGGGTCGTCGTCGAGCGCCGGGCGGTCTCGCCGATGGTCGACCTGCGCATGCTGGCGAAGCCCGTGGTCTGGCGGGCCTGTGCGCTCACGCTCGTCATCAGCGCCAGTACCGGCATGGTGCTCCTGCTCCTCCCGCAGATGTTCGCGGCCCCGGCCGACGGGTACGGCTTCGGCGCGAGTACCACCGACATCGGCCTCCTTCTGCTGCCCGGTGTCGTCGCCGGGGTGGTGAGCGATTCGGTCGGCGGGATCGCGTCTCGGCGGTTCGGCCCGCCCGCCGTGGTCGTGGTGGCCGCCGTCGTCACGGCGGCCACGATGATCGCCCTGGCCTCGCTGCACACCGCGCAGTGGCACCTCGTCCTCGCGAAGGTGCTGACCGCGTTCGCCGCGGGAGTGGCCACCACGGCGCTGCTCGCCGATACGGCCACCGCCATCGGGACCGAGGACATCGGCATCGCCACCAGCCTGCTCGTGGGCACGCGCGTGATCGGCGCCGCCCTGGGCGCCCAGGTCGCCGGCGCGATCCTCGACGCCGGGGGCGAGCCGGCGACGGGCCTGCCGGCCGAATCGGCCTTCGTCGCGGGGTTCGTCGTCGCCGGCCTCGTCGCCGCGCTGTCCCTGCTGTTCGTCCGAAGCGTCAAAGTCCGCACCACGAACGTCCGTACCACGGAAAAGGGAGCCCAGGCATGACACCCCACGGTCTCAAGCGCAAGGTCCTGATCTCCGGGGCCAGCATCGCCGGACCCGCGCTGGCGTACTGGCTGCACCGGTCCGGATGCGAGGTCACCGTGGTGGAGAAGGCGGGCGCGCTGCGCGGCGGCGGGTACCCGATCGACATCCGCGGTACCGCGCTGGAGGTGGTCCGGCGGATGGGCATACTCCCGCAACTGCGGGACGCGCACGTCGACTCGCGTCGCCTCACCTTCCTCGACGCCGACGGGGGCGAAGTGGCCTCACTCGCCCCGGCGGCCGTGGCGGGGGGTGCCGAGGGACAGGACCTCGAGGTGCGTCGCGGGGACCTGGCCGAGATCCTTCACGGGCTGGTCCGCGACGACGTGGAGTTCCTGTTCGGCGACTCCGTCGACACCCTCGACCAGTCCGGGCACGGGGTCGACGTCGTCTTCCGCAGCGGGCGGCGGCGTACGTTCGACCTGGTGGTCGGCGCCGACGGCATGCACTCGCACACCCGGGGGGCCGTGTTCGGCCCCGAGGAACGGTTCCACCACTACCTCGGGTACTGCTTCGCCCTCTTCACCATGCCGAACACCCTGGGGCTCTCCCGGGAGGTCGTGCTGTGGAACACCCCGGGGAAGGCCGGGGCCCTCTACGCCGTCGGAGGCAACGACGAGCTGCACGCCTTCCTCACCTTCCACCAGCCGCAACCGCCGGCCGGCGTCGTCCGGGACCCCGGCGCCCAACGGGACCTCATCGCCGCCACCTTCGCGGGCGCGGGGTGGGAGATCCCCCGGATGGTCGGCGCCCTGCGGGACGCGGGCGACCTGTTCTTCGACACGGTCGGTCAGATCCGCATGCCCCACTGGTCCAGCGGCCGGGTCGCGCTCGTCGGCGACGCCGCCCACGCACCGTCGTTCCTGACCGGGCAGGGCTCCAGTCTCGCGCTGGCCGGTGCCTACATGCTGGCCGGCGCGCTGGCCGAGCACCGGGACCACACGGCGGCCTTCGCCGCCTACGAGCGCCACACCCGCGCGTTCGTCACCATGAACCAGGCACTGGTCGGCCACGGAGCGGCCACGCTCTTCCCCACCACCGCCCAGGCCCTGGAGCAACGCAATACGGCGCTCCGCGGCCTGGACGCCCTGCCCACCGCCACACCCCGGCCGGCCCACACGGCCCTCACGCTGCCCGCGTTCCCTTCGCCGCAGTGATCCGGTGCGGGCAGCACAGCAGCACAACAGCACGGCGGGGGGGGGGGGGGGGGGGGGGGGGGGGGGGGGGGGGGGGGGGGGGGGGGGGGGGGGGGGGGGGGGGGGGGGGGGGGGGGGGGGGGGGGGGGGGGGGGGGGGGGGGGGGGGGGGGGGGGGGGGGGGGGGGGGGGGTGGGGGGGGGGGG
>NZ_JBVIGA010000029.1:0-111675 GCF_055571035.1 Streptomyces malachitofuscus
AAGCGCCCCCTCCGACCCACCCCACACCACATCCCGCACCGGCGCATCCCACAAGGAACACACCTCATCAAACGCCCCCGCGAACACCGGAAACGCCTCATACAACCCCCGCCCCATCCCCAACCGCTGCGCCCCCTGACCCGCGAACACCACACCCAGACGCACACCGTCACGTGCGCGACTGAGAGACGCGGCAGTCAGGGCGTTCAGTCCTTCGATGGCCTGCTCGGCGTCTGCGGCGTGCACGACCGCGCGATGGCGCAGCGGGGATCGTGTCGCGGCCAACGACCGGGCTATGGCGGGGAGTTCGAGCCCCCGGTCAGCGGACAGCCGGCCGCGCAGGAGCTCGGCCAGACGCAGGGTGCCCTCGGGCGAGGAGCCCGACACCAGCAGAGGCATGCGGTGGGGCGGGGTGGCCGCCGCGGGTTGGCCGGCCTGGGGCGGCGGGGCCTGTTCCAGGATGAGGTGGGCGTTGGTGCCGCTGATCCCGAACGACGACACACCCGCCCGACGCGGACGCTCCCCCACCTCCCACGGCCGCGACTCGGTCAACAGCGACACCGCACCCGACGACCAGTCCACATGCGGCGACGGCTCATCCACATGCAACGTCCGCGGCAACGTCCCCTGCCGCATCGCCATCACCATCTTGATCACACCCGCCACACCCGCCGCCGCCTGGGTGTGCCCGATGTTGGACTTGACCGAGCCGAGCAGCAGGGGCTTCTCGGGGCTGTGTCCTGGGCCGTAGGTCGCCAGCAGTGCTTCGGCTTCGATGGGGTCGCCGAGCCGGGTGCCGGTGCCATGGGCCTCGACCGCGTCCACATCCGACGGCTCCAGCCCCGCACTCGCCAACGCCGCACGAATCACCCGCTGCTGCGACGGACCGTTCGGCGCGGTCAACCCGTTCGACGCACCGTCCTGGTTCACCGCCGAACCACGGATGACCGCCAGCACCCGATGCCCCCGGGCCACCGCATCCGACAACCGCTCCAGCACCAGCACACCCACACCCTCGGACCAGCCCGTGCCATCGGCCGCCGCGGCGAACGACTTGCACCGACCGTCCGCAGCCAGCCCCCGCTGACGGCTGAACTCCATGAACATGGCGGGTGTAGGCATGATGGCGGCGCCACCCGCGAGGGCCAGGTCGCTCTCGCCGCTCCGCAGGGACTGGGCCGCCAGGTGCAGGGCCACGAGTGAGGACGAGCAGGCAGTGTCCACGGTGATGGCGGGGCCTTCGAGGCCGAGAGCGAAAGCGACCCTCCCGGAGGCGACGCTGATGGTGGTGCCGGTGAGGGCGTATCCCTCGGCGGGACCGGTGACTTCGTGCAGACGCGGGCCGTAGTCGAGGAAGGTGGCGCCGGTGAAGACGCCGGTGGGTGTGTTGCGCAGGGAACGGGCGGGTATGCCGGCTCGCTCGAGCGCTTCCCAGGAGACCTCCAGCAGCAGTCGCTGCTGCGGGTCCATGGCGAGGGCCTCGCGGGGGGATATGTCGAAGAACTCCGCGTCGAACTCGGCCGCGTCGTGGAGGAAGCCGCCCGAGCGGGTGTAGGAACCGTTGCGCCGTTCGGGGTCCGGGTCGTAGAGGCGGGTGAGGTCCCAGCCGCGGTCGACGGGGAAGCCGGAGATGGCGTCACCACCGGAGTCCACCAACTCCCACAGCGACTCGGGCGAATCGACCCCGCCCGGATACCGACACGCCATACCGACGATCGCGACCGGTTCCCCGGCACCGGCCGTGGCCGCCGCCGGCACGGATCGGGGGGCGGGTGTGCCGGCCACCAGGCCGGCCAGGTGGTCCGCCAAGGCGGCCGGGGTCGGGTGGTCGTACAGGACGCCCGCGGCGAGGTCGCAGCCTGTGGCGGTGGCGAGGCGGTCGCGCAGTTCGAGCGCGCCGATCGAGTCGAAGCCGAGGTCCCGGAAGGTCCAGCCCGTTTCGATGCCGTCGGTGGAGCCGTGGCCGAGGACGGCCGCGATCTGGCCGCGTACCAGGTCGTGCAGGGCTCGGCCGCGTTCTCCCGAGGACAGCCGGGCCCAAGAAGCGCGTGGCCCGTCGGCAGCGGCGGGCTGCTCCTGCTGCGGGCTCCGGGACGGCGTGGCGGTCGCGGGTTGGGGGCTGTGCGGTGTGTCGGGGGTCTGCGGCTCCAGCCAGTGGCGCCGGCGCTGGAAGGCGTAGGTGGGCAGTGCGACACGACGGGGCGTGGTGGCGGGCAGTGCGCGGCTCCAGTCCGCGGGCGCGCCGTTGACGTACGTCGTGCCGAGGGCGGTGAGGAAGGTGCGTTCCTCCGAGTGGTCACCGCGCAGCGCGATGGCGAACGCGGCCCCCTCGACACAGCTCCGCCCGAGCGTGCACAGCACTCCGTCGGGCCCCAACTCGACGTACGTGGTGACCTTTTGCTCTTGCAGGGTCCGCATGCCGGCGGCGAACTGCACGGCGTTGCGCAGGTGTCGTACCCAGTGCTCGGGGCTGCCGAGTTCCGAAGCGTCGGCGAGGCGGCCGGTGAGCGTCGAGACGATCGGGATGCGCGGTGCGCGGTAGGTCAGGCTCTCCAGCACCGACCGGAACTCGTCGAGAACGGGGTCCATGTGCGGGGAGTGCGAGGCGCAACTGACCGCCAGTCGTTTCGTCCGGTGGCCTCCCGCCCGCAGTCGCGCGGCGATGTCCATGGCCGCGTCCTCGTCGCCGGAGATGACGACGGAGCGCGGTCCGTTCACGGCGGCCACGGACACTCGCCCGGCCGTACCGTCGAGCAGCGGACGTACGTCCTCCTCGGTGGCCTCCAGTGCCACCATCACGCCGTCGCCACCGGAGCACGACTGCATCAGGCCGCCGCGGGCAGCCACCAACGTGCATGCGTCGGCCAGCGACAGCACTCCGGACACATGTGCGGCGGCGACTTCGCCGATGGAGTGACCCATCAGGACGTCCGGGCGCACACCCCATTGCTCGAACAGACGGAACAGCGCCACCTCGAGCGCGAACAACGCGCCTTGGGTGTAGACGGTCTCGTCGAGCAGAGCACCCTGCTCAGGGGCGTCGGGGAACACGACGTCCCGCAGCGGCCGGTCGGCATAGGCCGCCAGTCGCTCGTCCAGCAATGCGCACGTCTCGTCGAAGGAGGCGGCGAACACGGGGTGCAGCTGGTGGAGTTCGCGTCCCATGCCGACGCGCTGGCTGCCCTGGCCGGTGAAGAGGAATGCCACTTTTCCGCTTCCGGCCACGCCGCGGACCACGCCCGGGGCACCGAGGAAGGGTTCGCGGGCCAAGGCTTCCAGCCCGTCGGCTGCTTCGCTTCTGCTCCCGGCCAGGACTACTGAACGGTACTCGAAGGCGGTCCGGGTGGAGTGGAGGGAGTGGGCGAGGTCGGCGAGCGGATGCTCGGGGTGCACGTCGAGATGGGCACGCAGGTGTGCGGCTTGGGCGGCCAGCGCGGCGGGGCTGCGGCTGGATACGGGAAGAGCCAGGATCCGGTCGGGGTCCTCGGCGGGCTCGCCTGCCGCCACGGGCGCCGGCGTCCCCTCGGACAGTACGACATGGCAGTTGGTGCCTCCCATCCCGAAGCTGTTGACGCCGGCGATCAGCGGCCGGTCGGTCGCGGGCCAGGGTTCCCTTGCGGTCTGGACGCTCAGCCGCAGGTCGTCGAGGGGGATGTGAGGGCTGGGGGTGGCGTGGTTGAGGCTCGGCGGCAGTTCGCGGTGGTGCAGCGCCAGGAGGGTCTTGACCAGGCCGGCGATGCCGGAGGCGCCTTCCAGGTGTCCGATGTTGGTCTTGACCGAGCCGACCCGCAGGGGTGATCGCCGTGACCGTTCGCGGCCGAGGACCGCGCCGAGTGCCGCCGCCTCGACCGGATCCCCGGCCACGCTCGCCGCACCGTGCAGTTCGACGTACTGCACGGCGGTCGGGGCCAGACCGGCGCGCTCGTAGGCAGCGTGCAGGACGCCTTCCTGGGCGGCTTGGCTGGGTGCGATCAGGCCGTCGGTCGCGCCGTCGTTGTTGACGGCGGTGGCCCGGATCACCCCGTACACGGTGTCGCCGTCGGCGCGAGCTCGTGCGAGTGGTTTGAGGACGACGACGGCGCCGCCCTCCCCTCGTACGAAACCGTTGGCGCGCGCGTCGAAGGTGAAGCAGCGTCCGTCCGGGGACAGTCCGCCCAGCTTGGACATCACCACCGCGTTCTCGCGCAGCAGGTTGAGGTGGACGCCGCCGGCCAGTGCCAGGGTCGACTCCCCGTCGAGCAGGCTGCGTACCGCCAGGTGGACGGCCACAAGGGAGGACGACTGAGCGGTGTCGACGGTGACACTGGGGCCGCCGAGACCGAGCACGTAGGACACTCGGTTGGCGATGACGGCTCGGCTGAGTCCGGCGGCTGTCTGCTGCGTGATCACGCCGGTGCCGTGCCGGTCGGTGAGCTTGGCGTAGTCGTCGGCGAACGCACCGACGAACACCCCGGTCGGCGTCTCCTTGAGGGAGCCGGGCACGATGCCCGCGTCCTCCAGAGCCTCCCAGGCCAGTTCGAGCATCAGACGCTGCTGTGGGTCCATGACGGCGGCCTCGCGGGGCGAGATGCCGAAGAACGCGGCGTCGAAGCCGTCGATTCCGTCCAGCGAACCGGCCCATCGAATGCCGGTCGGCTCCTGGCCGTCCGGGTCCGCCGCGCCGGCCCCGCCTCCTTCGTCCCGGGGCCAGGTGCGTTCCTCGATGCTGTCCACGCCGTCGCGGAGCAGTTCCCAAAAGCGCGTGGGGCCGCTCGCTCCGGGGAAACGGCAGCCCACCCCGACCACCGCGATCTGTCCGGTGTCGGCCGACGACGAGAACTCAGGCGATGACCCAGTCAAAGCGACCTCATTATCAGCGAATACGCCAGAAGACGGTTCCTCAGACTGACACCCCCACCGGTCGGCAACAAGGAAACCGCGAGTGAATCGGGGTGGCGAGGCAGGGATACAGGGGCCCCTATTCGGCCTGGCACCCCTATGCCCTCAGGGGGACTTCAGTGGATGGCGCCGCCGAATTACATTGACACCACGCGCGAGGGAAATGAGGAAGTGTCGAATGACCGAGACCCTGCCCGAGCCCAAGCCCTTACCCATCGATCGGCCCCATCCGCTGTCGGTGCCGCAGGAACTGCTCCGTCTGCAGCGTGAGACGCCCATCAGCCGACTGACCTACGCCGATGGCACGGTCGGGTGGCTGGTGACGGGTCACGCGCAGGCGCGATCGGTGCTCGGCGACCCGCGTTTCAGTTCCCGCAGCGATCTGCGGCGGGCGCCGATCCCGGTGTGGGCCATGGGACCACAACCGATCCAGCCCGGCTTCTTCATCACCATGGACCCGCCCGACCACACGCGCCTTCGCAAGCTTCTGACCGGTCAGTTCACGGTTAAACGCATCCGGGCGATCGAGGCTCGCATCGCCGAGGTCGCCGAGGAGTACCTCGACGAGATGGAACGCCGGGGTTCGCCGGTGGATCTGCTGCCGGTCTTCGCCATGCCGCTGCCCGCCCTGGTCCTCTGCGAAATTCTCGGGGTGCCCTTCGACGAGCGCAGTCGCTTCACCGAGTACCTGACGGCGCTGGTCGACATCACGAGCAGTCCGGAACAAGTCGGTATCGCCTACAACATGCTGGGCGAGTACACCCACGGCCTCGTCCGTCGCAAACGCAGCGAGCCGACCGACGACATGCTCAGCGGACTGGCCGCCAGCGACTCCGTGACCGAGCAGGAGGCGGCCGGCGTGGCAGGACTGCTGCTGACGGCGGGCTTCGAATCGACCGCTTACATGATCGCCACAGGCGCGTACGCGCTGTTGCAGAAGCCTGACCAACTCGCTGCCCTGCGCGCCGATCCGGCGCTGATCGAGGGAGCGGTCGAGGAGTTGTTGCGATACCTGACCCCCCTCCAGGCCGGGCCGGTGCGAGCCGCACTGGAGGACGTCGAGATCGACGGGCACCGCATCGCCGCGGGCGAGGTGGTCACGGTCTCACTGCCGACCGTCAACCGGGACCCGCAGCGCTTCGACAGCCCGGAAACCCTAGATGTGCAACGCAGCGCACGCGGGCACATGGCGTTCGGGCATGGCGTACATCAGTGCCTCGGCCAACAACTCGCGCGCTGTTCGCTGCGCGTGGGCTACACAGCACTGTTCCGGCGCTTCCCGACGCTCCGCCTGGCGGTCCCGGCGGAGGAGGTCCCGATGCGTCGGGAGATGCCGGTCTACGGAGTGAACGCCCTGCCGGTGACGTGGTAGCGGGCGGTAATCGTGAACATCTCTGTGAACACGCGGCGCTGCTGTTCATCCGGAGTGTGCGCGCTGACCGCTCCTGACGTCTTCGATCAGTCCGACGAGGACGGCACAGTGGTCTTGCTGACGGCGCAGCCACCGGTCGCGGCTCACGCCGCTGTCCGCGAGGCGGCGGAACTCTGCCCGTCCGGGGCCATCGAACTTCGGGAGCGCTTATGACGGACCGTCAACCCGACCTGCACAGCGGGGGATCACTCGAGTACCGACACGACGAAGCCACGCTCAAAGGGCTGCTGGAAGAACACTGCCGCCGGATGAACACGGGCGACGTCGAGCACATGCTGGATCTCTACACCGAGGACATCTACGCGGAGGATCCGGTCGGCTCACCACCGATGATCGGCCACGACGCGCTGCGTGCCCACTTCTCCCGCGCCGCCGAGTCAGCCACCTACGACATGCCCGGGACGCCGGTGGCCGCACAGGACGGCAGGCACGCCGCCATTCCGGTCTCCGTCCAGATGACCTATCTGCCCTTGGGGCCGACCCTGGTACACCACGGAGCACTCCAGGCGCCGGCCCGCCCGCGCCACACCCTCCTGACCCTGGAGGTCGTCGGGGTCATCCGCGCCAGCGTGGATGCCCGCATCGAAGCTCTGTGGATCTACTGGGGACGTTCGGACGTCGGACTCATCGACGCCTCAGCCGGCCTACGGCTGCGGCGGTGATCCTCGTCGCCGGCTTCGAGCGCCGAGTAACCGACCCTCATGCGAAGTGGGGCTGCATCCCGCAGACCCACTTCGATTTCCCTCTCCACACAATTCAGTAACTGCCCACTCCGGCAGTGATCTGGTTGAATTTTGCGGGCAGATCGCCTCTCCCCATGACTTCCAGTTTGCGGTAGACACGGGTGAGATGTTGCTCGACGGTACTCACCGTGATGAAAAGCCGTCGCGCAATCTCCCGGTTGGTGTCCCCACGAGCAGCGAGCGTAGCGACGCGCCACTCCGCCTCGCTGAGCTCGGTGAATCCTTCGGTGTCCTTGGTCGCCCCGTTGTCGTCCGCGACATCACGCACTTTTCCGATCAGGGAGTCCAACAACGGTCGCGCCCTGCACTCCCTCGCGATTTGGGCTGCCAACTTCGATGTCATCCTGGCATGCTCCAGTTGGCCCAGCTCGTGCTGAGCATGGGCCAGATCCGCCAGCGCATGCGCCATCTCCAGCCGGTCCCCGCTACGCTGCAAGTGGTCGATGGACTCTCGCAGCACCATGGGCCGGGACTTGAGATCGCCCGTCGCCGCCAGCACCCGCAGGAGGCCGCCCTTGGGCCTCGGCTGTTGGGCACCGGGCCGCTCCATCTGATCCCGCACGAGTTGGCGAGCGAGCTTGGGTTTGCCGACGCGCAGGCAGGCAGCCGCTGCGTCAGCGCGCCAGGGGATAAACCCCGGCAGGTCCATCTCCCATGACTTCATCAGGTCGCCACAGGCCAGAAAGTCATCGAGTGCGGCGCGGAACCGTCGCATCGTGAAGTGCAGGCGCCCCCGCGAATAGAGGTAGCCAAGACCGTAGCGACTCTTGAGCAGTGCCTCCGGCGTCGGTTCGTTCAGTACCGCCTCAGCCTCCGCGAACCGTCCCATCACCGACAACGCCTGGACGCGCACGGACATGGACAGCCCCACGGCCACACCCCAGGCCGTTGGCGACATCCGCCGGAGCGCTGCCGATGCAAGCAGCTCGGCACTGTCGGGGTCCCCACGCCGCAGGGCGATCTCGCCGCGTACGGCACCGAGCATCGCTGCCCAGCATGTGGCATCGCGCTGCCTCGCCGTCTCGAACAGCCTCTCGCACCAACGGCTCGCCGCATCCAACCGGTCGGCATAGACCAGCGTCAGAAGGGCGAGGGTAATGGGCTCCAAGGTGACGTCGTCCAGCCGTGCCGATTCGAGAACCTGCTCGGCCCGGCTCACACCGTCATCAGGGTTTCCACCACCCAGAACTGTCGTGAGGGCTACGGCCGCCGTCGTGTCCGGCCCCCCGGCCACCAGAGCCGAGGGCCGCGGCGACTGCGTTCCCGGCACCTCGGCAGAGACTTCGCGTACGGACGGGAAGCAGGCGGCCAGCCAGCGCCCGACCGCTTCCCGTGCCCCCGTGTCGTCGATTCCGTCCGTCCGGTGCAGCAGGTCGACGACCTCCTCCACGCGGCCGTGCCACAAGAGCGCCCGTAGGGCCAGCACGGCGTTGTGGTCGCGCAAGGTCCCGGCGCGCAGGGCTGTGGCGATGGCGGGAAGGCGGGACATGGACCGGCCTGGGTCGACCCGCCATTCGGCCGTGACTGCCGCCACCTGGAGGACCGCGCGGTCAACCGGATCGGTCGCCACCTTGTGGGCCAACTCCAGACACCGGACTGCTACGTCTACCTGGTCGTGGAGCTGCGTGGAGCGAGCAGCGTCTCGCAGCACCGGCAGGCTCCATGCCGGAGGGGTGCGCTCGCTGGCGATGAAATGGCTCGCCACGGTCACCGCTGCCGCACCGGCGTCGTGAAGGAGCCGGCCGGCGTCCAGGTGCAGACGAGCCCGCTGTTCAGGCTCCACATCGGACAGGACCGCGGTTCGGACGTGCGGGTGCCTGAATCGTCCTCCGGCCAGCAGGCCGGCTTCATTCAACGTGTGGATATGCAGTCCGACCGTCACGGGGTCCATACCGACCAGGGAGGCGACCAGCGCTGTAGGGACAGTCTCGTTGAAGATCGCGATCCCGTGCAGTACCGCGCGCGTCTCGGGAGCGCACCTCTCCAGACAACTCAGCACAGCCTGACGGAACGCCGGCCCGACCACAGGCTCACCCGGCCATCGCTCCGCTGCCGAGTGGGCCGGCTGGTCCTCCGCCAAGGCGCGCAGCAGCAGCGGGTTCCCCCCGGTCAGGTTGTGCCAGACGGGCGCGTGCCGCTCCGCGTCGGCGAGACCGAGTTCGTCGCGCAGCCCTCGGGCGACACCGCGCTCCGACAAGAGGGGCAGCCGTATGCGATGGCAGTAGGACAGCCCCAGTAGCTCGCGAAGCTCCGGTGAACGGTCCAGACGGGGCGACTCGGTACCGGTCAACACCACCAGGACCGGTGCGGATCTGATGCGGCGCACGCAGTAGAGCAGACACTTCAGTGACAAGGAGTCGGTGTACTCGGCGTCGTCCACCTCGATAACCATGGGGCGATCGCCCGCGACGCAGAGGAGCGCCTCACGGATGGTTTCCATCGCATGCGCGCCCTCCCGCCCCCCAGCCTCCAAGGCCGAACTCAGCGCCACGTGGCCCTGCTCGCCGAAGGGCGGGGACGGGTCTCCCCCCTGCGCCGGCGCGTTGTGCAGGAGCTGTCCGAGCAGCCCCAACGGCAGGGAGCTCTCAGCGTACGAACCCGTAGCCGACACTACTACGGCACCCGCTTTCAGGGCCTCTTGTGCGAATGCTTGCAACAGTCGGCTCTTCCCTGCGGCCATAGGCGACGTGACTACCGCCACGGTTCCCTCTCCTGGCCGACAGAAGTCGAGAAGTCCGATCAACTGGGACAGTTGAGAATCGCAATCCACAAAGTTCATAGGCGCGCACCACACGAAGGCGATACGGGGACCTCTGCCTTACCTGTTCCCTTGCGGGACTGCACTGGAAACACTTCTCTCACGCGCGACAACTCCCTTGATCTTCGGATAAGATCCGATCAATCTCAGCCGGCACAGGCACGACACCCGGGCAGGGCACCTCGACCTACCCATGTCGGACTTCTGCACTCTACCTTTCCGGATAGACCACAGATAATTTCACACGCACACCATCAAAGAATCAGATCGGCGAGCGGAATTTACGACTCCTTCACCGAAGTTCATCGGCTATTTTCTGCCACTCTTTGGAACAGTTCAGCGCGATCGCGGCCACGACATCCGCCCAATGAGCTGGAACGGCATCCACCAACCGCTTCCACTCGTCAGCCTCAACCGCATGCACGTCAAGCCACCGCAAAAGCGCACGACCTGACTCCGAGTACTTCAGCGCCGGGTCGTTCCTCAGTCGCTGGCGCACAGAGGCCCAGGCCGCATCATCGGCACTGCGCCCCTGGCCCGCGCGGTCGCCGCTCACCGAACGTATGGCCGAGGCATCGGCTGCTTCGGGAGCGCTGCCCTCGGTCGGCGGCACGGCGCTCTCAGTAATCACGGGAGACTCGTCCTGCTCGCCCTGCTCAGCCAGCTCGGTCCGCACCCTGTGGGCGGTGGAGACCGAAACTCCTGCCTTGCTTGCGATGACACGCAGCGACGCCTTGGGATGCTCGGAGATGACCGCGATCGTCCGCCGTCTGCCTTCCTCGCCATTGACGGGCCGAGCGCGCCCATCCCGTCCGATCCTGATGTTCGACTGCTCAAGATACGCAGTCGAACGCTGCCGGATCCGACGCACTGTCCCTGCCGCAACCCCCGAGGCCTCACCGACAGCCCTGTCCGACCACCAAGGATTCATGGCCAGAATACGCTCGGCCGCCGCCTCCCTGTCAGCCAGCGACAGGGGAAGTCCGTGCGATATGTTCTCCCGGACAGCCAGCAAGAAGAGTTCTTCGTTGCTGCCTTCGACGAAGCAGACAGAGATTCGCTCATCGCCACGTAGCCTCGCCGCCTGAACTCGATGCACACCATCCACGACCCGCATCGTGGCACGGTGCACCAGGATGGGCGGTAGCTCTACTTCGATCTGAGCCAGCAGGCGGGTGTGATTCACGTCTTCACCGCCGAGGCGAGGGGACTCCGCAAGCACCAGCTCGCTCAAAGGAACGACTTCTAAGCGTTCACGCCTGGCGACATGATTCACTCCGCCTTCGGCCACAGCTTCCCCCGCTTCAGCTCGAAATTCCAACCTCTAATCACGACTGGGACTCAGGAACGAGATACACCAAAAAAGAGCACGTGAAATTTCAGCACTGCAGCAGAAATGCACCAACTTTCGTTCACGGCCAGTTGTTACTCAGCCAACATTGCTCACTTTGATGATAGACACCCCCAAAGGAAGGGTCCAGGCAATCCGATCGCAGCCCCCGAAACACCTGACGTATGGGAACATTCGGACATTTGATCCCCGTATGGGCGCCCTCCTTAAGTCGGCCGTTCTGGTCACATACAGCAGGGGCAAACTTGAGCGACCCACCGATCAATCGCCCTCCGCGCCTTGGCGGGGTGATGGTCGGCGGACGTCATCAGGGCACGGCCAACTCGGCCGTTCACTCATGCCCCTCAACGCAACCTTGGCCCGGAGGCGCACGGGCCGGCGTCGCTCGACGTTGGCAGAGAGAACAGTCCTGAGCCGTCACGTCCTTGCGGAACATCGCCTGGCGGGTTGGGCATCAAGGCTGCCCAACCTGGCCTGCTCGCCAGTGAGCATCACCTGGGCAGCTGCCCTGTCACCCAGGGGACGACGGGCGTTTCGCCGATGACGAGGAGCCTCTGCCGGAGACAGTACGGAGCAACGTCGCACACGTTGGGTACGGACATGCGCGGCTTGAGGGGCACGTCTCCTCCCGTCGATCAACGGGAGCGAAGCGACGGTCATCGTCGCAGCCCGAGAATGCGTCCGGAGCCCGCTGAGACGCTGCACGCGAGCGGACTACTGACGAGTCAGTGCACTCGGTTGGTTCGAGGTGGTCAGGGAGAAGCCTTTCTGACGTCGGCGAGAACGCATCAAGGAGTCTTCGCCGACCAGACTTTCGGGCATACCGCTCAAGACGGTACGGCAAGACCACATCGCTGAGAGGCCGAGAATGAGTCAAGGTCTGGCGATACAGGTGTTCCACGAAGGGGAACGATGCGCCTGTCGGCGAGGCGCTCTGCACCTCTCCAACAGCAATGGCACCTGGTGAACGTTTTCCCGCCTCCCTACGACCGGAATGTTTCAGGCGCCGGTCCGGGGCCCACGCGTTTGCGGGGACGTATCTACCAGGGCGTTATGTGAGTCGCCGGTGGTGTTGTCCGGTTTGAGGGCTTGCGGTCGGCTGAGCCTGCGGTCTGCTGGTAGGCATGGGCGAACAGCAGCCTTGCCCGAGTGATCTGTCGGACGAAGCGGGGGAGCTGATCCGGCCGGTCATCACGTCCGGTAGCGGCAGCACCGCTCCTGCTCTGCCTGGCGTCCCGGAGGGCCGGATCTTCCTGGACCACGGACTGACCGGAACCAATGGCGACCGGCCCGGCCTGGCCCAGGCCCTCGCAGCCGTGCGCGCCGGCCACACCCTCGTCGTCTCGAAGCTCGACCGCCTCACGGACCTCGGCGTGCGGGTGACGGAGGAGGGGGCAGCAGGGCTGCGTCATCGGGGTTCCCCGGCTCGGCGAAGCCGAGGACCGCGGTCGGGACGACGGTGGCCGGTCGGAGCACAGTGCCTGGTAGTGCGCGCGGAGGTCGTACCCCTTCCACCCGGAGTTCGTGGCACGCGGTCACGCGCACGCCTCGGGACGGGTCCGTCAGGTACCGGGGCAGTTCGTTTCCACGGCCGGCACGGCACAGTCGTCCCACGGCGGCGAAGCGCACGAAGGTGTCCTGGGCGGAGAGCAGGGTGCCCGGTGGTCTCGCCGACCCCTGCACGCTGCGCGGCAGTTACGACGGCGTCGACGTCCTCGTAGCCTGCGCCTCCCGCGTCGGCGGCGCATACGATCGGCGCGAACTGATCGAGGTGTTGACCGTTTGAACACTGGCCGTCGAACACCACGGCATCCCTCTCCCCCACACGACCGCCGCCCTCGCCGACCACGCGACTGTGCGGAGCACTCGCGCGAGCCCGAGCCGACCGGGTCCGAACGCCGCACCTGCACCGCCACGGACCGGGCCGACCAGGAGAAGGTGTCGTCCCCACGCCCAAGCCCGGCAACGACGCAGTCGACGAGAACCGCTGGGACCGGCCCGCAATCGGCGAGCGCGGTCAGATCGGGACGTGCGCCCAGCCACCCGGGTCCGCACCGACCTCGCGCAGCAACTGCCCGAAGCGCTCGCCGTCGTAGAGAACGCCGCTGTACTCCACCGGATACGCCTGTCGTTGACGAAGGCTGTCGGTGTGCCGTGGCCCTCAGGCTCCTCCGCTCCCCCGGCCCGCTCGTACGCCTTCTGAGACGCGGTCACGAAGGATCGATACTTCATGGACCTGACCGCCGCGTCGAACGACGGGCCGCGCAGCCCTTTGACCTCGAAGTCCCGGCAGTACGGACAACGCGGGTCCTCGTACATGTGCACGACCGTCTCGGCGGCCGGATCACCCACCATGACGGTCGTGCCGTCCGCACCCAGCTTCTCCGGCACTTCCTCCGCGCGCGTACGGCGCCTGCGGGGCTTGCGCCGCGCTCTGCCCGCAGCCCGCCGGTACCAGCAACGCGACCGCACACAATGCGGCCCGCCGACCCCCACTCACCATGCGCATTTCCTCCCCGAGATCAGCGCGACCCCGGAGCATCCCCAGGACACGCCCGCCACCGGGTGGTGCGCCTAGTGGTTTCGTCAACCTGTTAGAGCGGGTTGGGGTTCGGAGAAGGCTCCGTCGCGGAGCATGGCGAAGAGCACGTCGGCTCGGCGCCTTGCGAGGCAGAGGAGGGCTCGGGCCGGGAGACCGGGTCGGCCAAGGCCGCGAACGCGGAGAGGAAGAAAGCCCGTTTGAGCTGCTTGTTTCCGCGTCCGGAAGGTTGTTCGTCGCGGACCGAGGTGCCCAAACTCCCCCTGTAGTACCCTCTACATAATGTCGGTCATTACATGGACGCCCGGCGCGGTCGCCGTACGGCAGGCAGTCGCCCAGGACGCCAAGCGGCTCACGCGGCTCGTGCGCAGGTCGCGCGCCTATGAGGGGCCGTACGCGGCGATGGTCGCCGGTTATCGCGTGGGCCCGGACTACATCGAGAGTCACCGGGTCTTCGTCGCTGTCGACACGTCGGATCCCGCGGGGCGGGTGCTCGGTTTCTATGCGTTGGTCCTCGCAGCCGCGGAGCTGGACCTGCTTTTCGTCGCGGACGAAGCACAGGGCCGGGGCATCGGGCGCCTGCTCGTCGGACACATGAAGTCAGAGGCACACACGGCTGGACTCGACCGCGTCCGCGTCGTGTCGCACCCTCCCGCCGAGGGGTTTTATCGCAGCCTGGGCGCACAGACCATCGGAACCGTCGCCGCGAATCCGCCCGCGGTGATGTGGGATCGCCCCGAGCTGGAGTTCCTGATCCCGTAGCCGCCGACCGCACCGCGACCGACCTGCTGGTGGAAGTCTTCGGCAGGTAGCTTCCGGGCCTTGAAAGTGGCTTGCGGGGCGCACGAACGCGCACCGGCCGGCCTGCTGCTGTGCCTGACTGCGGCCACGTGGGCTGCAGCGACAGCTCTCGCGGCGCTCACGCCACGAGCCACTTCGACTCCAGCGCACACCCGGTGGCACGCAACCTGGCAGGCGACCGGGAATGGGCCTGGTGTTACGAGGACGAGGTGTATCTGGAACCGCTGGAAGAGCCTGTGCCACGTTTCACCCTACGGACGCGCGAGTCGGTCTGGGACTACCCGCAGCCGCCCGTCATGCGGGAGGACGACCTGTCGTGCGGGTGGAGTGCGCCGGACAGGTGGTGGCCGAGACCCGCAGGGCCGTCCGGGTGCTGGAGACCAGCCATCCCCCCGTGTTCTCCATTCCACCGCAGGACGTCCGTACGGAGCTTCTGTTCCCGGCGGTCGCGGGCAGGACCTGGTGCGAATGGAAGGGGACGGCCCGGTACTGGGACGTCGTCGTGGGAAACGACGTGCGCGCTCGCGCCGCTTGGAGCCACCCCCGTCCTGAGCCCGGCTACGCACCTCTCGCCGACTTCATTGCCTTCTACCCGAGCCGCATGGACCGCTGTACGGTCGACGGAGAGGACGTCACGGCGCAGAAGGGCGACTTCTACGGCGGCTGGATCACCGCAGATGGCATGGGCCGTTCAAGGGCGCTTCGGGCACCCAACCTGTGGTGAGGCGGCGACGGTGAGAGCAGCTCAGCCGAGGATCGCAGTCGCCTCCACCTCGACGCGTCGAGACGGTCCGCGCCATCGCAATGACCGAACACCGCCCCCGCCGGCCGGTTCCGGACGGCCGCCAGGCCGGCGCCCCGCGGAGCGCCACCTTCACACGGGGCGGTACGGCCACCGTCACGCCGCCCGGTCCAGCTACTGGGCGTGATGATCATGAGCACAGAGTTCGGTGACCCCGCCGCTGCCCATGTCCTGCTGCCTCAAGGAGGTATCGGGGCGGCACCCGACGATGCGGCGATGCTGCTGGTGATCATCGCCGTGTGGTACATCATGAATCCTATGCATGCGTGCGCGTGCGCGCCGGCATCGGAGTTGGGAAAGCTCGGCACGTGCGAGAAGCTGTTCGTCGGCATGAACCGGTAGCCTGCGGGCGGGTTTTGCCGGAACCGCTGGGTGTAGCAGCTGGAAACGGCGCCGGGTGAGGGGGTCAGCTCCGCGGGTTCGGTGAGAATGAAAGGGCTGTCGAAGTCGATGACTTCGCGTATGAGTCCCGAGGGCTTCATCGCGGCGATGAACTTCCGCATAGCCTGGATGCCGGAGCTGAACGAGGTGACGCCGACGTCCGTGAGATTCGGTGGCGGGAGGAACGGGACGAACGCGGCCTGGGTGGCCGCTGTGATGTTACTGAGGGTCGCGACCGGGTCGATGGCGAACATGTTCTGCTCACGGTCGGCGCCCAGCGCGGCCATGGTGGTGAACGGGACCAGCAGCGGAACACGCCGGACGGACGCCAACTGACTGCCCTGAAGCGCGATGTACCTTTGCAGACTGCCGGACCAGCCACCGGTGAAGGTGGGGTAGTCGTCTTCCCTGGCGTGGACGATGGGGGGCTGTGGGGGCCGCAACTGGACGACTGTCGGGTGGAAGAAGACTTGTATCCGAGAGAAGTCGGTGGTGCCGAACGGTACCGCGACACCCACCCAGAATACGTGGTTGCCCTTGGTGACCTTGAACAGGAATTCGTGGATCGTCGCGGTCAGCTGCATCTCCTCCAAGAACTCACCCTGCATCACCGGTTTGATCACCGGCTTGTTCACGACATGCGGAATCGTCAGGGAGAGCGGGTTTGTTTGTGTGACCGTGATGTTCATGGTCATCATCCCACCTACTCGGTGACCTCGATCCGGCAGCACGTCGTGACCCACTTCGAGTCGCTCACCAGGTTGAGGTAGGCGGAGTTGGAGACCGCTGCCGTCCTATGCCCCTCGCAGCAGTACACAGGTATCTCGTGCACTCCCACAACTTCAGGACACACCCACCGCCCGGCATCTGCAACTGGGGCTGCCACCGAATGGGTTAGTGCATTGGTGGGCGCGCCTGCTGTGGTCAGATACGGCACTCACGGCCACGGGTCCGTGGGACGGACGGTGTCGAAGGCGAGGCCGCTGGAGCTCTCCCCGGTGCCGGGGGCTTTCTCCCGGCGCACCCAGCTGTGCCAGGAACCGTCGAACCAGCGGCCCAGTACCGGACGCCGGGTGACGAAGACGCCGTCGCGAGGCACCTCTTCCTCGTGCACCCACAGTCCCGGCGTGATCAGCCGGCCCTCCGGGCGCGAATCAAGACCGGGGCCGGTGAGCCTGGCCAGCCGGAAGCGGATCTGCCCGGCGCCGACTGCTTCCGGAACGAGCGGGAACCAGTAGTCCGGCACGATCGTCTGCACTGCGTACGCGGGCAGTTCTCCGGCCACGGCGGGCTCGGCGGGTGTGGTGCGGGCCCAACGGTCCCGGCGATCGATCTGTTCGCCCCGCCCGTCGGTGTAGTGGTGCTGGACGGCCCACGCCAGGTTGGCCAGTTCGTCACGGGCCAGTACCACGCGCTCCAGCGGCAGCCCCGTCTGGCCGTTGTGGGTGGGCAGGACCAGCAGTCCGGAGGCCGCCGGGTGATCCGGCTCCGGGCTGCTCAGAGTGAACATCGACCAGGCGGGATCATCCTGTCCTGCGCGCCGGACCAGATGGTGGCGGCCGAAGACATCGCGTACGAGGAGCCGGTCCAGGACGGTCAGCGAGGCCATCGGCACCTCCAGCGGTACCAGGAACCAGTCGTTGCCGAAGACCGTGGCGAAGGAAATCAGCAGGAGTCGGCCCGTGTCCAGTGTGGAGACGTCCGCCGCTCCGAGGTCGACGCGCGCGTCCTCCATCTCCCAGAACCGGTCGCCCGGCAGCCCGCCGTAGCGGATCGTCGAGGGCAGCCCCTCCTCGGTGAACGTGCGGCGCTCGCCCTGCGGTGCCGCCTCGGCGTCGGGGTCGGGGTGCACATCCAGGCTGTACCAGTCGAGTCCGTCGCCCTGGTACTCCTCGGCACGCAACACCGTCCCGCCGGTGGACAGTTCGGCACCGTACTCGAACCGGTGCGGGTCGAAGCAGTCGGGGCCGCGCTCGGCGAGCTGCCCGGCCCACCAGCTCCGCCACCGGGCGGCGACCTCCCCGAGCGTTCCGCCCTCGAAGGTGCCCGCGTCCAGTGCCGCCGCCACCAGCTCGGCGTCGGGCAGCCGGCCGTCGAGCAGCCCGATCAGGCTCCCGTCCGCCTCCCCGGACCGGAGCCGGTGGGGGGCCAGTGCCGCGAGGGCGGCTGCGAGCAGCCCGGCGTCGTCGGACATCCGCAGCAGCGCCGCACCACCCTCGGCTCGCAGCCGCTCGTCGGTCTCCACGGGCTCGTCCTCGATGTGGCTGTCCAGCGGCCCGAGGCGCGGATCGTAGGGCACCCATTCCGTGGTGCCGCCCGGTCGCCAGGCGTCGACGGGCGCACTGCCGCCGGTCATGCGCACCACCGCCGGGGAACCGGCGTCCTGGGCGGCGAATTCCCCGAACTGCCACTGACGGGTGAGCAGCCAGAGCGGATCGTGCACCCGGGCGGCCAGTCCCGCTTCGATGTCGGAGGTGCGGTGACGGGGCTCCAGCATGAACGGTCCCTCCGGGTCTGTGCCGGGACGCTCGGTCTCCATCCGGGACAGGGTCTGACCGGTCGGGCCGTGGGGCGAGATCCGGACGCCGGGGATCAGATCGTCCAGCTCCGGCAGGTCGTCGAGGTCCACTGCGCGCAGCTTGGCCAGTTCGAGGGTCTCGCGGACCACCTGCACCAGGCTGTCGGAGGTCCAGCCGCGCTCCAGGTTCGGGGGCACCGCGATGAGAACGTTGTGCGGGGCCTTGGCGTCCGGGCGATCGTAGTGAAATGCGACACCGGTCAGTTCGGTCTGCGCGGCCTCGTTCGACGGGACCGGATGATCGGAGCCGGGCAGCAGTTCGATCCATTCATCGAGGAGGACGCCCGTGACGGCCTCCCCCGGGGCGTGTTCGGCCGGGGCGTGCCAGACCAGGTGCGTGGTGGCGGACGGGCGCTGCCCGGCGGGGAAGGCACCGCCGATCCAGGCGTCGCCCGGACTCCCCGGGTGCTGTGCCGCACGCAGCCGCTCGACCCGCCCGGCGCGCGCGCCGGCCAGCAGCAGCGTCTCGTGCAGGGTGCGCACCATTGGTCGTACGGCCGCGTTGCGCCGCAACCAGTCTTCCAGGTCGGCTCCGGACACGTCCGAGCGACCGGCCGTGATCTGTGTCGGTACGGTGAGGTCGGGCAGGATGGGGATCTCCGCGCCGAGCACTTCGGCGAGTTCCGTCCGGGCCCGCGAGAGCCAGGCCTCGGCCGCATCCGGGGTGCTCTGCTCCGCGGCCACTTCGCTGAGCTTGGCCCCCGCCGGGTGGACTGCGGCGAAGGCGGCAAGGCGGGTGCGCAACGCATTCGTGTCGACCACGTGGCCGACCGGGTCCTCGGACAGATGGGTCGGCAGCAAGGGCTGGGCGGCGGACAGCAGCGACCGGATGCGTACCGCGCGGCCACGCAGACCGCTCCAGCCGGGCCCGCTGAAGGTGACGGGGGTGTCCGGTTCGGCGCCCTCGGCGCTTCGCACCGCGCGGCGCAGCCCGGCCGGTTCGGCGGAAGCCGCGTCCAGTACGGTGCGCACCGCGCCCAGCTGCAGGCGGTCCAGGGTGAGTTCGAACGGCTGACCGCCCACGGTTCCCGTAAGTGTCCAGCTCGCCGCCCGGCCGAGCACATGCGCGACCCAGGCCTCCAAGGCGGGTTGCAGGTCGGCGAGTTGATCGGTGGGCCAGCCGGTCGGACCCTCCGGTCGGGCCGGCAGCAGCGCGGCGACCCGGTGGGTCAGGGCGCGGGCCCGGTGCGGGGTGCGCAGGACGCGGAACGTGTCCGGCACGTCCTCGCCACGGCCCAGGGTGTCGGCGGTCAGACCCGCGCGGATGGGGCTGCCGCCCACCAGCTGATGCACGCTCTCCGCCAGTACCAGATCGCCCACGGCGTCCAGGGCATCGGCGAGGTCTTCCAACAGTGAGGTCACCGTCGCCAGGTCGCCGTCCGGGACACCGGCCAGTACGGGAGCTGCGGCTCCGGCCCTGACGAGGGCCATGCCGTCGACGACGTTGCGTGCCGCGATCACCTCCGCGCTGCGCGCCCACAGGTCCGCCCGGGGCTCCTCCGCTTGCGGCTCGGGCACGACCGGCAAGGGGAACCGGCGGCGGAACGCTTCGACCAGGTGGTCGAGTTCGGCGTCGTGCAGGGCTCGCTCGAACCGGTAGCCCAGCAGAGGGCCCAGGCTCTGGCCCTGGCGTACCGCGCCGAGCAGCCAACGGGCGATACGGGCGCGGCGGGAGGTGAGGTCGACGGCGTAGGTCTGCTCGTCGGGTTCGCTGAGGAACCCTGAGCGCAGCACGGCCGCAGTGGCCGCGTGCTGCAGCGACGGCGCGTGAATGTAGCCGTCCTTCGCGGAGACCTCCACGGTGGTGTCCACGTCGTCCAGCACGATGTCGATCTGTTCGCGCTGCACCGGCGCGCGCAGATCTTCCACCCAGCCGTAGCAGCCGAACCGGACGCCTTCGACGCCGGTTGACCTCAGCGCGGCCAGCCGTCGCGAGGCGAGCGAGGTGATCCAGGCGTCGAGCCGGTGCGAGTGGACGTCGATGACCTCCGCCAGGAGTTCGGGCAGCCGGGTCACCGGCACGGCGGCCAGGGTCCGCAGGGTTTGTTCCAGCCGGGGCAGTTCTGCGGCGGCTCGGGAGGCTGCCGCGACGCGTTCGGCGCGCTCCCTCTCGCTCAGCCCTTCGAGTACGTCCGCCACGAGTTGGTCCACGTCGCCCGTGACGGCCAGCGCTTGGCGCAGGGGGTCATCGGTGGCTTCGTCGTCACCTTGAAAGAAGGCCCAGTTGGGGAGGAACAGCAGGGCGTCGAGCAGCCCGCTCGCATCCGGTTCGGGTTCCGGCCCCTCTCCGTCGTCCGGTGGTTCCTCGCTCTCACCGGTGGGCACGGACCCCTCTTGGGCCCCCGGGAGGTCGAAGAACGTGCTACGCCGTGGCGGAGTTTCCCGGCCCGTCGACAAGTCCACCGGCCACGCCTGATCGTAGCCCGCTGCGTCGAGTTCGCCCGCGAGGAAGGCGCGCACCGCCTCCAGGTAGTCCGCGGTGGCCGCCGCTCGACCCGGAAAGGTCCGGGCATCCGGGGTGAGCCGGGCGACGAACTCCGGAACGCCGGTCTTCTCGTCCAGTCCGCCACCGAAGGAGGTGAAGCCGTCGCCCCGGGTCGTCCACCGCAGCATCCCGTGGGGCGACAGACCGGGCAGTCCCGGCCGTGCGGGGGGCTCGGTGCGATCGACCTTGCCTACTGCGGCCCCCGGGCTGTCCATGCGCCACATGGAGAGGCCGGTCGCCACGGGCAGCCGCTGCAGCGCGTTCACCGCAACCTCGTCGACCGGCATGCCCGGTTGGACTCTGGGGATGGGGTCGATGGCGGTCTCCCCCCTCACCGCCGCCCGCCAGCGTTCCCTGAGCCGTTCCAGCCACGGCGCGATCAGCGCGTCCACATCGCCGACGCGTTCGGCGCGCCAGTCGTCCAGTGCGGTGACCGGCAGGATGCCGTACGGCTGACGTCCGACGCGGAGCATCGGGAGCGGTCCGCGACCGCGCACATGCTCGGCGAGGTGCTCCCGGATCGCACGCCACGGGCGGCCGGGGGCGACCCCGGTGACCTGCCGGGTGCCCAGGTCGAGCGTGCTCAGGGCGGCCTCGGCGAAACCTTTGCCGAGCGTCGGCCAGGTGAGGAGGGTCAGCGCGGCGACGGCTGCGGGTTCCGGGTCGTCGGCGCCGGAACAGCCGCGCAGGAACCCGGCGTCCGGCAGGCCCAGCCCCGTCGCCAGCGCGTCGGCGACCGGCTGCTCCCCCGCCTCCGGGTCGGGGCCGGGGCCCGGGAAGGGAGGCGCCGAGGACCAGCCGGAGCGGGTCCGTGGGGTGTTGTTGGTCGCGGTGCCGGACGGCAGCAGGCCGAGACCGCCGCCGAACCTGTGGCCGTGCAGAAGGTCGCGCAGCCGGGCCGCGCCGTCGGCCGCCGATTCGTCGCGCACTCCGACGACCAGCAGCTCGTCCAGGCTCTCGGTGGCATCGGGTGGGAAGATCAGCTCGATGCCCATACCGGCCTTGACCGCTTCGAACCAGTCGGTCTCCCAGCCCTCCTCCTCGGCGCGCAGCAGGCCGATCGGCAGCGGGTCGGGCACCGGGCGGCCGAGCTTGTCCACCACCACCTCACCGTCGAGCAGGCCGAGGAAGCGCCAGCGTTTCGGCATCGCGACCGTCTGCGGCCGGTGCTGCCCCGGCTCGTCGGGGCGCAGGGACGGCGGCGGGGCGCCGGGGCGGGAGGCGCGCACCGCCCAGGACGCGCGGGCCGGGCGCAGCTGCGTGAGCACCTGCTGCCAGGCTTGCGGGCCCGGGTTCTGCCAGTACTCGGCGGCGGCCGCGGCCTCGGCCGGGGTCAGTCGGGGGTCGAAGGCGGAGAGCAGGATGTCGTCGGGGTAGATCCGTACCCGCAGGGTGCGCGGCTCCCACCAGATCGTCTCCACCCGCACCGGCAGCAACGCGACGGGGGCGGTGTTGTCGTCGGGGAACAGAGCTGTGCCCTCGCCCAGGGCGCGCATGAGTTCTTCTTCTGCACCGGCCGCCAGGCCGTTCAGCTCATCGGCCCTGCGCTGGAGTTCCAGCAGGGTGGCCTCGGCTTCGGCGAGCAGTTCGGAGCTGGGGCGCTGGCCGGGGATGTGGAGGGGGTCCGGCAGACCGGCGCGGATGTGGTCCTGGAGACGCCGCACCACGGCCTGCTGCTCGTCTGCGCGTGCCTGGGCGGCATCCGCCTCGCTGCGGGCCCGGTCCATCTGTGCGCGAGCGAGGAACGCGTCGTTCATGGCGAGGGCTCCTGTCCTCGGTGCAATGCTCAGCCGCCCAGCAACGTGGCCGCTCGGAAGGCCAGTTGGAACGGCTGTTGGAAGGCGATGCGGGCCATGTCGGCCGCGTCCCGGCCCCACACCGCGAGGTCCGGCGTTGGGGCGGGAGAGGCCGGCGCCCGGCCCAGGAGGACGAACCCACCGCCTGCCACCTGGACGCCGGCCCAGGTGAGGTCCGCCCATGACTTCATCCCGGCGGGCTGCGCGCCGGTGTCGAACCCGAACTGGGTGCCCCGCACGGGTTCGCGGAACACGAAGAAGAAGTCCTCGCCACGGGCCCGTTCGGCGTCGAGGCCGGAGAACAGGTAGAGCACGGTGGACTCGTCCAGCGCGAGCGCGGTGGCGGGCACTCCGTCGAACGCCTCGGGCAGCTTGCCCGCCACACCGCGGACGGCGAGCAGGGCGGTGCCAGGGAAGCGGCGCAGCAACTCCCCGCGCACGAGCAGCACGAGGTTCCCCGCACCGCCGGTGCGCAACTGGCCGCCCAGCGGCGTGTCCAGCGGCCACAGCGCGATCTCCTCGACGTCCGCGTCGTCGCTGGGCCAGAACCGGGCGAAGGGGGTGCCGCGCTGATCGGTGGGGTACTCCCGCCACAGCAGCTCCCGGTTGAACTCGTGGTTGAGTCCGACCAGTAGCGCGGCGATGAACGCGGGGTTGGTCTCCAGCAGGGTCACCGAGTCCGGCGGCAGCGCGCTGATACCGGGCAGCGCCCACTCCGGCCAGCGGGCCAGGAGTTCCTCGGCGATCGGCACGGTGAACTTCGGGTGGGCCATGATCGGCCGTAGGGGGCGGGCGTCGTCGTGGGTGCGTTCCGTCCAGAAGTCTCCAGGAACGCGGTCGGCCATCCGCAGCAGCTGGAGCCGCGTGGGACTGATCCGGTCGCGCAGCTCGCCCGACAGGCCGTCGACGTCCACGCCCATGTCCTGCAGGCCACGCAGGAGCACCGGAACAGGCGGTGGACCGTCGGGCACTTCGCCGTCGATTCCGCGCCGGGCGCGGCGGGCCAGGCTCCCGCCCGCGCGGACCAGCCGTGCGAACGAGGTGCTGGCCGCTGCCGTCGGCACCTTGTCGGTCGAGGCCAGCAGGGAGGCCAGGGTGGCCGCGTCCGGTCCGGCAGCGGTCAGTTTCACGCGACCGCTCACCGGCGCCATGACGGTGACCAGATCGGCCGCGCCCAGCGCGTCGAGGTGTTTGTGCTGGGCCCGCTCGGCCGCGGCCGCGGCCAGCTCCCCAGCGGCCAGCAGCCGGTTGGCCTGCCGGACCTCGCCGACCTGCTCCCAGGCGCGGGCCATCAGGAACTCCTGCTCCAGCTGCACGTACCGGGTGCCGAGCGCGGCGGCCACCCGGCGGCGGACCTCCAGGTTGAGCGTGCTCAGCCAGCTCTCCGGCTCATCCGGCACGGTCTGTTCGCCTGTGTGATGGCTGCCGTAGAGCGGTGGGCCGACAGCGACGACGTCCGTGTCGTCGACGGCTTCCTGACGTTGCCGGGCCGGGGCGTCCACGCGTTGTCGGAGCAGACCGCGGAAGTGCTCCTGAGCGGTGGGGTCGGTCCAGGTCTCGGGCCCCGCCGTGCCGGGCGCCTGTAGCGCGCCGTCCATGGGGACGGTGGCAGGACGGGAGGATTGCTCGGCAGGCCAGGGGTTGCCGACGTCGATCGTCCGGGTGCCGAGTCCGGCCTCGGCAGCGGGCCTGAAGCGCAGTCGGCGGGCCAGTTCCTCGAAGGTGCCCGACTGCCCGGTGCGGAAGCTCCACCAGTGGTAGACGGGCAGGTCGACGGTGTCCCGGCCGGCGATCGGCCAGGCGTCCGTCGTGGCCGGTCCCACGGGTGTCACTCTCAGGCCCGCGTCCCGCCCCGCAGCGGTGGCGGGTACCACGGCGGCGATCCAGCCGCGGTTCGGAAGCAGTCGGCGGGGGCACATCAGCCGTCCGACGACATCGGCCGAGTGACTGCGCACCCCCTGCTCGACGAGCCGCTGCGCCCCGGGGGCGTCGGTGACGGTGTCGGGAAGGCGCGCCTCCACGTGCGCCCACGCCCACCGCTCGGCCAGGGGAGGCAGCGCGGCGACCGGGGCGGTGAGCACCGGCAGGGGGTGGGAGTCGCGGGGTGGGGCCGCTTCGTCCTCGGCCAACACGATCAGCACGATCCAGGGCTGCGGGGTGGGCCCGCCCAGGGTGGCTGCCGTTCCCGGCGACAGCAGCCAGGGCAGGTCGGCGTGGGCCAGTTCGACCGAGGCCAGCACGTTCTCCGCGGCGTCGGGCGTGCCCGGCGGCGGTTCCTCCCTCAGAACCATGCCGCGGTCGAAACCGAACACGTCCCCGGGGCCGACCAGCGACAGTGTCGGCCCCAACACCGGCTTCTCCTCGCGGCGGCCCTCGATGTCCCGGGTGAACCGCACCGACGTGGACAGTTCCCGGCCCGTGGCCGATGCACCTGCGCCGACCCGTGCCGAGGAGAAGAACCAGCGCGTGCTCACGGCCGTAGCTCCCAGGTCTCGACGAGCCGCACTTCGTCAGTTGGTTCGGCGAGTTGTCCCCGGAGCGCGTCCCAGGCGTCCGTCGTGGCATTGACCAGGGTGACGTCGTCGAGCAGCGGCTTGAGGGTGTCGGCGGCTACCACGCTCAGCGTGGCCGGGCGTACGGTGAGGGCCGCTGCGCGGGTGCGCCACCTCTGCAGCCGCTCGGCGGCGCTCACCGCGAAGACGGCCTCCCTCCGGAAGAAGCCGGGCCACCGGGTGAACTGCCGCTCGGGCAGAGGCGGTTCGTACTCCGTCTCGCAGGTGTCGTCGACCCGGTGGCCGTCACCGATCCGGACGCCGTCGGCACGGGCCCGCAGCCCGCCCGCGTGCCTGACGAACGCGGGCGCGGTGAGCTGTTCGTCCTCGGTCAGTTCGAAGAACTCGCCGGGGACGAACCGCTCCGGCAGCGGAACGAGTCGACCGGCGGGCTGGGGCGTACCGAGGGTGACTTCCTTGACCGTCCAGGTCTGCACCGGTACTGGCCGCCGTTCGAACCTTGAGATCGGCGTGCCCAGCGGGACCACTCGCTGGATGATGCGCACACTGGCGTCGGGGTGCACGAGTCTCCCCTGGTTCAGTTTCTCGGTGCCCTCGGGGGTGAACCGGAGCGCGGTGCGTTCGGCGGTCGGCCGCTCCGCCGTCCAAGCCGTCGCTTTCGCCAGCTCGGGGGTGAGAGCGTCGAGCGGACTGCGTCCGGGCTGCTGCCGGATCGCCTGCCCGTGTCCCCAGCGGATGTCGAAGTCCAGCTCGACATCCCAGAACAGCACCGAGATACTGCCGGTGCCGAAGGCATGCCAGGGGGCCGGGCCCTCCAGGGTGAAATCCAAACCGATGCCCGCCAGCCGACGCCCGAACGCGCGCACCGCCACCCCGGCCCGTACATGCACCGAGAAGGCGAACACCGGGTCGAAGACGAACAGCGCGTCGAGCCCGAGCCAGCCCTGCACCCCGCAACCGGCGATCGTCGCGTCCAGCTGGACCTCGCCGCCGAACATGACTGCGTTGGAGGTGACCGCGAAGTAGGCCTCCATCCGCAGTCCGAAGCCGTTGCCCGGGGCCAGGTCGACCTGGAGCCGGCGTAGCGCGGGCACCCCGGCGGGCCGGGCGTAGCGGGGGTGGAAACCGCCGGCCGACAGGACGAACTCCGGCTGCCGGCCACCGCGTACGAGCAGGTACATCTCACCTCGAACGGCCAGACCCGCGATCCGCGAGCCCGACAACGACACCAGCAACTCGACCAGGGGAACGGCCGGTTCGATGCGGCCGAGCACACTTGCCTGGAGGCGGACGAGCGGCACCACGGGGTCGGGCAGTGCGACCAGGAGCCGGCCCACCAGGATCGCTCGGGCCGGGGCGGGCAGCTCCAGGATCAGCGCACCGGACAAGGACACCATCCGGGCGCCCCAGGTGATGCGGACCATCGGCCCGACCAGAACTCGCCCGGCGGCCACGGGGAACGCCGAATTGAGGGAAGTGATGATCTCCTGAGCACGCTCCACAGCGCGGTCCGGGAACAGCACATGGTCGGCGTTGCCGTCACACACCAGGGCCTGGAGTGCGGTGATGTCGGCACGCCGGTTGACTCCGACGAGACCGCCGACCGCCTCCAGTGCGAATCCCAGGCCCAGTTGGATGCCGGGGGTCGGGAACTGGGCGGCGAGCAGCACCACGAAGCTGGTGGGCGCTCTGCCGTCGGGCGGCCGGAACAGAGCGACCGCCTGGAGCCGCAGGACGCCCAGGTCGATCGAGATGAGGCCGCTGTAGCCCTGGTCGGGGGTACGCCGGACCAGGCCGCCACCGGAGACGGGCGGCACCTTGAGCTCGGTTCCGATGCCCTCCGGGAACAACTCCCGCAGCCGGCTCGGGTCGAGGCCCGGTCGGGCCGCCGGCGACAGAGCGACGGGCAGGTCGATACCGGCCCGGTCGAGGTGGACGCGGAGCGGCAGACCCGGCAACCCGGCGCTGGCCGACAGGGACAGGGCCAGCCGTGGCTCACCACCGTCGAAGGTCAGCTCGAGAGCGGCGCCCCTGATGGACACATGCGGCGCGTTGAGGCGGAGCGGGAGGGGAGCGCGCAGGGCGCCGGTACCGGCGAACCGCAACCCGTGCACCCGGTCGGCGGTGAGGGTGACCGGAGAAGGCGGGCCCGGCATGGGGCTTGATCCGGCGACGCCGAGCAGCTTGGCCAGGGGGGCCGGCAGGACGGCGGCGGTGAACCCACGCAACTCCAGTTCAGCGGCGGTGGGCGTGCCGGGGCTCGCGGTCACGGTCAGTGTGATGCCGTCGACGCTGATCCCGGGCCCGTCTGCGACTCCTGCGGCAAGCCGGCCGGTGCGCCGCAGCCGGATGGTCGCCGTGCCGCCCGGCGGAGGGGGCGGCAGGCCTGGGCCGAAGGCGGCGTCCCAGCCCTGCGGGGCGGTGATGGCCGACTCCGCGCTCCAGGGTGCGTGGCCGGTCGAGGGCGGGTTCAGAACCGTCCCGGGGGTGACCACCACGTCGAACACCGGCCCGTTCGGGGTCACTGCGAGCACGGCGCGCCCAGCCGCCGGCCCGGCCGGGTCGGTCAGCACCAGGGCAACGCCGAGCGGCGCGCCCGGTGCACGCCGCCAGCCGTGCAGTCGTACGGGCGAGGTGGAATCCAGGTCGCCGAGCGCTTCCCGTACGAGCTCCACCAAGGAGTTTCCCGCGGGCAGCCGGTCGTGCGCGGCGAGCAGGCGACCGGCAAGGACGGTGCCGGCGGCGGACGGGTCCTCGCCGAGTTCGGGCAGCGAGCGGAGCAAGCCGTCCACGGCGTCCCGGGCCAGCGCGCGCAGCCGGTCCGCGATGTGCTGCAGGAGTTCGTGCGGGTTCATGCTCGATCACCCCTGCTGGTTGGCTTCGCCGTTGTCGATGACCAGCGCACCGTTCATGGTGCCGACCCCCAGCCAGCGGCCGTTCGGGCTGAACCGCACGGTCAGGACCTCCTCGGTGGGCACGGCGTACAACTCCTTGCCGTCGAGGTTGAACAGCCGTACGACGTTGTCGATCGAGGCACTGGCCGCCAGCTTGCCGTTGGGGCTGAACGCCACATTCGTGACGGCTCCGAACCCCGGGTCCGGGGCGCCCGGGGTCAGCTTGGGTGCCCGGCCTCTCTCGGTCCCGGTGGCCGCGTCCAGGACGCGGGCGAACCCGTCGGCGCCGCCGACCACTGTCCACCTGCCCTTCGGGTCGTACGCCAGGCAGTTCGGGGCTGTGACCTGATCGTCGACCTCTTCCGGGAGCGGCCACACCTGTGCTCCGCCCTCCGCCTCGAACATGCGAGTGGTGTCGTCGGCGGCGCAGCACAGAACCAGCTTGCCGTCCGGGCTGAACGCGACCGCGTGCACGGCGTTGTCGGGGGTGAGCCGCCCGATCTCGCTGCCGGTGGCCAACTCCGCCACCCGCGCGGACCCGGCGGAATGATGGTCACCACCGTGCCGTTCGTCGACGGCAAGCGCGACGCGGCTGCCGTCCCGGCTCAGGTCGACATCGGCGATCAGCGGCCGCTCGACGGTGATCCGCCGCGCGATCGCTCCGGCGGCCGGATCGAGTACGGCGACGAGGGTGTCGGTCGCCGCGATCAGGTTCGCGCCGAACCGCACCGTGTTCACGGAGTTCCCCGGGTCGAGGGGCCCCTCCCAGACGACCGTGCCGGTGCTGCTGTCGTGCAGGGACACCTTCTCGAAGTCGGCCACGACGAGCCTCCCACCGTCGGGGCTGAAGTCGATGCCGGTCACGGACCCGTCGACGGGTACGTCCAGCGGAGCCCCGACACCGACGGTACGCACCCGCAGAAGGGAGTCGCTGCCACCTCTCGCGAAGCGGACGCTGTCCGGGCTGAATGCGACCGCCTGTACCGAGCCCTCCGGTTCGGCGGGGAGTGCCACGGTTCCCGGCTCACTCATTCCGGCACCTCCTTGTGCCTGCCTGACGGGGGCCGTCCGATCCGGTACCAGCCGGCGACAGCAACGGGAGCGGGCCCGGGGCGGGCGCGCCACGGCGATGGTTGGGCACCCGGAATCCGGCGATGTGCGTCTTCTGCACGCATGGCAGTGTCAGGGCCGATGTCCTCCGACCCGAGGCGTGTCGGTACCGGATACACGCCGTTGCGGTTCCGGCACTCCGCCATGGAGTACTGCTACTCACCAGCCTAGCCAGAGTATCGGCACTCGCCACACCAGCCTCCCGGCCGCTCACACGACGCTGACCGGTGCCTCCAAGCCATCGGTGACGTCCGTCCGGACGAGCACGGCACGCGTGCTGAGAAGGTCACCGGATTCCACGGTCCCGCTTCCGGAGCGGTCGATGTGGACGCGCAGCCCGTAGCGGGCAGCTGGATCCAGGCCGGGCACCTCCACCCGGAAGGGGACGCGGCCTCCCGGTGACAGCTGAACGTCCGTCTGGAGCTGCGCTCCGACCACTGTGGAAGGCGCGTCCGCCTGGGAGACATCGCGGACCTCGACCAGCACGGCTGCGGCTCTGCCCACTGGTGCGTCGGGTGGCAGGGCGACCAGACCGGTGACGGTGCCCGTCACGACGGCCCACCGCGCGCGGTCACCTCGAGTCGGCCTGTCACCGCGCGGGTGCGGTCTTCCTCGTGGGAGACGACCAGGATCATCGGAACTGCCCGGTGGCACCGCCGTACCAGGTTCTCACCTGCGCGAGCAGGTACTGGTGGCTCACCTGGACCGCGGACAGTTCCTGCTGCAGTCGGGCGACCGTCTGCCCCAACTGGCCGAGCTGCTCGACCACTCCCTCCGGCCGACCCGTCATCGCCGGTGGCTGGTGAGGCATGGTGGCCAGGACGAAGGGAGTGGCGGGCGCCGGCGCGCTCAACAGGTCCAGTTCCGCCGGCCTGGGACTTCCGTCGAACATCGGCTCCTTCGCCAACAACCGGTGTGCGGGCTGCACAGGGGCCGGGTACATCGCGTGGACTCCGTCGACGTCGCCCTGCGACAACCCTGTGCGCTGGCCCATCGTCACGCCGGACGGGATCGGTGCGCGCGGGACGAGGGTGGGTTGACCTGGGTCGATCGCGAAGGCCGTCGCCGGGTAGTGCATGATCGAGCCGAAGTCGTACGGACCGAGGTCATCGCCGTCCGCAATCTGTTGCAGGAAGTTGTGCTGCATGTCCGGCCGGATGTTCGCGAACACGATCATGACGTGCTGGTCCCGGTCCTCGCGGCTCTGCTCGTGCCATAGGCCCACGGTGTGACCGATCTCGTGAATCGCGTTTCCCGTGGAGCAGTTGGGGCCCAGTGTGATGCGCTGCTCGCCGCCCTGGCGACCCACGCGCGAAGAGCATCCGTTGCCCGGCACGAACCGCACGAAGTCCGGGAAGTGTGTCGCGTTGGCCGGGGTCCGTTCGATGAAGCGCATACGCGTACGGGTGTGCCAGTGAGCGATCGCGTCCGTGACCCGTTCCGGCCGGGGCAGACCGGGGTCGATCTCGAACGGCACCGTCGCGTCGGGCCAACGACGCGCCTCTCCTTCCTCGAACGGCACGATCCCGATGGACGCGACCGCAGGACCGCCGTCGGCTTCTTTCGCCAGCTCTTCCACGCTGCCGAGCACGATGTCCCCCTCGAACATCGCAAGCCCGTCCACCTCGGCATAGCGGAGAGCCTTGGCGCGAAAGGTCACGCCGTGCATCAGCGTGGTGCCCGCGATGGGCCCTGAGCGGAGTTCACCGCTCCCCTCGCTCTTGCGGGAGGGCGCGGTCTTGCGGGCTGTCTGCTTCCCCGAAGAGGCGGTCTCTTTTGCAGTGGTCCTGCCCTTGGCGGGGGCCTTCCCCGCCCGGCGGGAGGAAGCCGAGGAGTCAGCGTTCATGGCACACCTTCGTTGTAATGAGGGAGGAAAGGGGTAGGGACCCGGTCGGATCCGCACCCTGGGCGCGCTACTGGATCGGTGAGTCGGGGCGGGGCAGCCGGGTGGTGCGCTCGCGGTCGACGGAGTCGACGCCGTCGACCGCGGCGAGGGCGTCGATCCGATCCTCCGGAACGGTGCCGGACAGCGTGCCGAGTACCGGTTGCTCACTCGTGACGGTCAGTCCAGCCTGCCGCAGGCCTGCGACCACTTCTGTGAAGCGGTCGGGGTCGACCGCGAGGACGACCCCGACCGGTGTCGCCCGGGATGCCCCGTTCACGGCGCCTGCAGCAGGCCCGCTCCGACGTCGACGGCGGGCTGTCCCAAGGGGAACGCGTCGGCGACCAGAGCGGCCGAGAGATCGGCTGCGGAGGCGTCGGTATGCGCCTGGCTGAGCAGGGCGACGACGCCCGCCACGTGCGGTGTCGCCATGCTGGTCCCGCTCATGACCTGGTAGCCGCCGCCGGGGGCGGCCGAGCGCACCTGCCAGCCGGGCGCGGCGATGTTGATTTCTCCGCCTTGGCCATTGACAGCGGTGTTGGAGAAGTACGGGGGCGTCAGCGCATTGTCGAGCGCGGCCACCGAGAGGATGGAGGGACAGTTGGCCGGCCGGTTCACGGGTTCGGTCCTGACCGGCCTGCGGCTGTCGTTTCCCGCGGCGGCGACGATCAGCGTTCCCAGGGCGAGAGCACGCACGGCCAGCGTCTCGTACGTCTGCGGGAAGATCTCGCCCGGTCGCACCCGCGCGCCGAGTGACATGGAGATCACCCGGGCTCCGTGGGAGACGGCCCAGGCCATGCCCGCAAGAATCTGACCATCGGGGCCCCTGCCCATGTTGCTGAGCACCTTCGCTGCGAGGATCCGGGCCTCGGGGGCCACACCGTACCGCGGGCCCTGTTGAGGACTGACCGGACCGGCGACGGTGCCGGCGCAGTGTGTGCCGTGGCCGTGGACGTCCTCCACGGTCTCGCCGGGCACGAAGGATTTCGCCGCTTCCAGCCGGCCGGCGAGGTCCGGGTGATCGGTGTCCACACCGGTGTCCAGGACGGCGACCTTCACGCCGTCCCCGGTCAGGTGGGACAGCTGGGCCCGGATGGCCTGCAGACCCCAGGTGCATCCGTCCTCGTTCCAGGACGGGCCCTGCGCGGCGGCTGTCTCGGCCCTGGTATGACGGGCGATCACGTCGTCGTCGCTGCGGAAGGCCGGAAAGAACTCGGTCGGGGCCTGCTGCGGCGTGGTGACCGGCAGCGCGTAGACCATCCGTTCCGGTTCCGCCGTGACGATGGACGGCTCGGCCTCGGCAGTGGTCACCAGCGCGTGACGCTGCTCGGGCCTGACCTCGACGACCGCGGCGCCGAGATCCTGGAAGAGGACCGAGACTTCGGGGCGTTGCAGAAGTTCGGCGACGTTACCCGCCTCGGTGCCCGCTACGCGTTCGAGGGGCGCGATACCGGCGGCGGAACTCAGCGCGCTGATTCCGTCCTCCTGACTGCTCGGATCGAACAGGACGACGTACCGTCCGGTGTACTCGGAATCGTCTCGCGGGACGGTGCCGTTGGGCCTGCTCGGCTGCTCCCCGGAGCCGTACCTGTCCATGGGATGGTTGACCATTGCTGTTCACCCGTCTTCTTCTGCGGTTCCTCCGGCCGGGCGGGGGGACGCCGGAGCATGACCGTGCAGACACCCTCCACCGGTACCGTGAAGAGAAAAGGCCGTCGCGTCCCGTCACGGCCCCGCGATGTCCGTGAATTCGGCGGGCCTGTTCAGGCAGGGAGGCGAGCGGAGCGGATTTCGACCGGGGGTCGTCCTGACGCCCTCCCTCTCTTGTCATGGAACGCTCCGAGCGCCGTGATCGCCACTGGGCGGGATGGCGAATACCGTTGTCTGCCGCAACTGTTGAGGCGTGGCGAGCCACGGCGGGCCTTCCGCTGGTACGGCACCTCCCGCATCGGCCGCACGGTCGCCACCACTGGCACAGCGACATCGTTCGGAATTCGGGATGACAAGCGTTCACTGACGGGGGACGCGCAGCGCCCGACCGGCGGACCGACTTCGTATGTGGGAGCATTTATTCAGGGGCATTGACAGGACACCACGTGGCAGGGACGGGATATCCGCCGCCACGACTCGACCCGCTCGGCACCGGTGCGATCTGTCGCACGTCACGCCGCAACAGACACACGCCGGCGCACCAGGTGTGCGCAAGCAGCCTCGCCCACTCGAGGAGGCATCCGGTGGCAGTACACACGATAGTGATCGAGGACATGCACACGCCGCCGGGATCGCCACGGCAGCTGTTCGTCGTGCTGACCGATCCGTTCTTCCCCTTCAGCAGCAAGACATGGGCCATCACCATGCCCAACAACTGGGTGCGGATGAGTTCCGGTGAGTTCAGGATTGTCGGCTTCGACTCCCGGACCGTCGAGCTGAGGCAGGGTGCTTGGCAGAACGGGGACACGCGCGTGCAGCTGTTCATGAAATTCCCTGACGACTGCAAGCCGAACCCCGACGGGACGTTCAAAACCGGCCCGGGGATCTATACCCGTCCACAGGATGCACCCGGACCGCTCAAGTGGATCGGCAGAAACATCCTGCCCGAGCCCTAACAGTGGCTTGTCGCACCCGAACTCTCGGCACGATGCCCTCCGGAGGTTCACATGCCCACATCCGCGGCGAGGGAGCCGCCGCCTGATGACTTTGCGGGGTCCGGTGAAGAAGTCGCCATCACAGATCCGGCGATTCCTCTCGCCCCGACCGACCCCGGCCCCGGCCCCGACGAATTCCCGCCCGACCTGCTCGAGGCGCGAGCCGCACTGGAGGCGGTGCTCAGCGGCCAGGCCGACCGGCGCAACGAAAGCAGGCCCGAGGCGGACGTGCGCGACACGACGAACATACAGGGGGTCGGTATCGGTAGATCCGCATCGTCCGGACAGCAGACGCTCAACGTCTACCTGGCACAGCCCCGGGAAACCGAGGACGTCGAAACGTTGCTCGTCGAACGCTTGCGTGTCGATGCTGCAGGCTCTCCCAGGGTCGCCGTGGTGCCGGTCGTCACCGGGATGATCGAACCTCAGGCATACACGTTCCACAGACGACCGGCGCCCGGAGGCATATCGGTCCACCGCACACCCACATCACAGCCTGTCTCCGGCACCCTCGGCTGTCTGGTCACCGGCCGGTCGGACCCACGCGACAAGAGAACACTCATCCTCGGCTGCAATCACGTACTCGCGAACAGCAACAACGCCGCCCTCGGGGACGTCATCATCCAACCCGGCGGGCGTGACGGCGGATCCGCACCGCAGGATCTGATCGCCGTTCTGGAGCGCTTCGTCGAGTTGAAGTTCGACGGGTCCATCAATTCCGTCGACGGCGCGACCGCCTGGGCCGCTCCGGCCGACGTGAGCCCCAACATACTGATGACCGGAGTGCTGGGCCCCGTCGAAGTGCCGATCGACTCGACCACCGGAGCAGTCACGGTGAACTCACTCGTCTTCAAGAGCGGGCGGACGACGGAAATCACCGCCGGCATCGTCCGGGAGGTCGGCGCTTCCCACTGGGTGGACTATCCGACAGGACGCGCCTTCTTCTCCGGCGGTATCGGGATAGAGGGGACGATCGGCCACTTCAGCGAAGTGGGAGATTCGGGTTCGATCGTGTGGTCCCTTGAATTTGTCCGCAACCCGGTCGGGATGATCTACGGCGGTACCCAGAACTTCAGCCGATCGTTCGCACATCCGATAGACATCGTCACTCAGGCCCTTGATGTATTCATCATCAACACGCTCTAGATCACGACCCTGCCCGGAGAGGAGATGGCAGACGATGAGTCAGACGGACACCCTCATCTCCATCGAGAAGGCCGAAGTGGGGTACCGCGAAGGTTTCTCGAACGGTCACTACAACAACCATCAGAAATTCTCCCCCGCCGTTCCGGGGCTGGAGTGGTCCCAGAATCAGGCTTGGTGTCAGACGTTCCAGTCGTGGGCCTTCCAGCAGGCGGGCGTGAAGGGTCTGGCACCTGTGACCGCCTCATGCCCGACGGCAGTCGGCTGGTACAAGAGCCGCGGCAGGTTCTCGTACTATCCCGCGATCGGTGCGATGGTGTTCTTCGGCCCCTCGGGAGGCCAACACGTAGGGCTGGTCTACAAATACGACGCGAATCACGCGTACACCATCGAAGGGAACACCAACGCCAACGGTTCGTCCGAGGGCAATGGGGTCTATCTGAAGAAGCGTGTCCGTCGGGACGGTTTCGTCTACGGATACGGACTGCCGAAATTCGCGGAGGGAATCGTCACGGCCGATCCGGGTCTGAAGAACAAGCCCGGATTCACCTACATGGCCGCTGCCTCATCCCGTGGTGCGTCCGACGCACCGTCCGTGGCCGAGGCCGACGAGGCGCTCCCGTGGGTGTCCTGGCAGCAACTGGCCTGGGCGGCCACGCATGCCACAGCGACGGAGCAGGCCACGGGCAACGGCGGCGGTGCCACCGCGGACGACGTCGCTCTTGTGCAGGATGCGCTGGAGAAGGTCATGGGCGTCGCCCCGGACGACCCGCACTCCGTGTTCGAGGCGGACACACAGGAACTCTTCGAGCGATTCCGGACGGAGAAGCTGGGCCACGCAGGGACGGACGGCCACGGCCCTCCCGCCCCGCAGGAGCTGGTCGAACTGGGCAAGCAGTCGCACCTGTTCCATGTGAGGGCGGGTGCGTCCCCGGCAGCGGAGCAGCCCTGGGTCAGCCTGAACCAGGTGGTCTGGGCGTCGGCCCACAGTGCCGAGGAGGAGCATGCTCAGCCGGACGGGGACGCCAGCTCCAAGGCTGATGTCGCTCTGGTGCAGGACGGGCTGGAGAGGGTCCTGCACACGAGCGTGGCCGATGAACGCGGGATCTTCGAGACCGCCACTCAGAGCCTTTACGACGAGTTTCGCCGGACGATGCTGCACCTCTCCGGCAGTGACGCCGTCGGAACGCCCGGCATGCGGTCGCTCACGGAACTCGGACAGCGCGCCGGACTGTTTCAAGTGCGCACGGGTTTCCCGGTCGGCGGAGGGGCGGACGGCGCCGGCATGGACGCCACGGGGCGGATCGACCCGAAGCAGGTGACGTTCCATCGGTACACGCCCGAGGGCACGCTGGAGGACTGGATCACCCAGGCGTGCACAGCGGCGGGTGTCCAGGCGAGCACTCACTGGGTGAAAGGCTTCAGGACGGCCGTGGCACGCGAATCGTCCGGCAACCCCAACGCCTGCAATCTCTGGGACTCCAACGCGGTAACGCCTTCCGGCTTCACCAAGGTCAAGGACTTCGGGGACGGTTGTCTGAGCGATGGGCGGATCGTGCGGCTGAACGGCGCGCCCACACATTTCCAGTGCTCCAGGGGCATCGTCCAGTGCATCCCGCAGACGTTCGCCCAACGCCACGCCCCCGGTACATCGGTGAACATCTACGACCCCGTGGCATGCATCGCCGCGGCGATGCGGTACGTCCGCAGCCGGTACGGCGTAGCCGTCGACGGTTCCAATCTCGCCAGGAAGGTCCAGCAGTTCGACCCCAACCGGCCTCCCCGCGGGTACTGACAGCGGTTACCGGCGGACCGACCTCACCTGGGTGGGAGACGCGCCTCGGGCTATCTTCCTTTTCGGGTTCCGAAGGCCAACGCGCCAACCGCGGCCACTGCCGCGCTCAGGACGCCCGTGGCCGGGGCCACGGCGCCTTGGTCGATGAAGTACTTGGCGAGGAGAAGAACAGCGGTGAACGCGGTCGCGCCGAAGACGGCACCGGCCAGGCGGAACCGATAGTTCATCACATCCATACGCATCTGGTGCTGGTCGAGCTGGAGCCGGCGCAGGCTCTCCGCCCGCTGCATCTCGATCTGTGCCGCGGACTCCTGTTCCACGATGCGCAGCACCCGCTCCGGTGCCCCCTCCACGACCCGCTTCCACACCTCCATGTCCTCACCCAGGGGCAGCGCCCTGTAGGGGGAGGCAGGCTGAGGGACCGGCGAGTCCTGACCATTTCCGCTGTCGGGGCCCGGCGGTGACGGCTGCTGGGGCACGGGGGCGGTCACGAGGTGTCCTCGCCTGCCCGGGCGGCGGCCGCCAGCCGGGCGCACACATCACGCACGGCCTCCGTCACCTGCGCCTCGCTGCTCTCGCGCGGTGGCGGTGCACCGTCCGGCAGGGACCGCCCGCGTGCTGCGGCGAATGGACGAGGGGGCATCAGCACCGTGAGCACTCCCTCGGCAAAGGCGCGTTCGGGCGTCGCCGAAGCGGTGTACCGGGCGTCGCCGTCGCGTCCGCGACGGGCACCCGCGGTCATGGTGGCCTGTCGGCGGACCGTCGTGACGCCGATCGTCGCCAGTGACGTCCAGACCAGGAACAGCACCGCGGACCACCACCCGGCGAGCAATGTGACCGCGCCCGCGGCAAGCAGCAGCACGAGTGCCCTCCAGTAGCGGGGCCGCGCGGTGGACCAGAAGGGTGCGGCGTCCGGGGTGCCGGTGTCCCACCCCTGCGCCGACTGGTTCCAGCCGACCGTCGGCTGCTCCTTGATCCGTCTGCGTCGGGACCACAGCCGCTGGGGACGTGCTCGTATGCGCCGCACCAGCCGGCGCAACCACGGGCGGCGCCGCCCGATGCGGTACGTGTCCCGGACTTCGCCCCTCCAGCCCTGCATCTCCGCGTCCCAGAGCGGCTGGCTGATACTCATACCGCTCCGCCCTCCACCCACGACACATCCGGCTGCGCAGGCTGTCGGCCCGCCGGCTCGGTCAGCGGGCCCGACGCCCTTGTCCTCGCCTCGAACTCGTCCGTCCGCCAGCCGGCTTGCTGCAGCGCATCCGCCATACCCTGGACAATGCCTTGGCGGACGGCTTCCAGGTAACGCTGGACATCCAACTCCTGGAAGGCGCTCATGCGCCGCTCGGACGCCAGTTCCCGCACGGACACCGCGGGGCCCTCCGGCAAGCTGTTCCCATGTCCTCCGGCGACCTCCTGCCATGCGACCTTCGCCGCACGCCAGAGGACCAGCGGGGCGTACCCGGCCGTCTCAGGGGTGCGCAGCACGGCCGTCGCCGCCTTGGCAACGATCCCGCTACGGCGTTGCCGGTGCGCGATCCTGTCGGCCTCCCGGAATGCGGACCGCACTGGCCGCAGTACGTAGGGGGCGACCTCCAGCGTCACCAGTCCGCCCTGAGTGTGCGTGCGGACGAAGACGGTGACCACCACTTCCTCGTCCCAGCCCCTCACCTGGACCCGCAGGAAGTGGCGGCGCTTCTCGCCGCCCTCCTCCACGGCCGACGTACGGTGCATCTCGAACTCGACAACGCTCTGGGGCGCGACGGACCGGCTGGGCAGCCCCTCCACGGGGAGGAACACACACTCGTCGACGGTCAGGTGCCGCAGCCGGTCCCGCGCGTTCGGTACCGCGCGCTCGGAGGTGATGCGCAGGCTCGCCAGCCGCTCCTCGATGTGCCGCAGGATCTGCCCGTTGAGGAGCGGTTCGGGCTCCCGCGTCCCGAAACCCGACTCGTGGGCCGGCCGCAGGCTCACGGCGTACGTCCGGGCCGGATACGGGACGCCGGCCCCCCGGAACGGCGCCTCGATGTCGTACAGCAGCAGCGGCGCGTGCTGTTCCCTGCGAATCCGCTGCCGCAGCCGCTGGAACCGGATGCCGATCGCTGCCTCGGCCGGGTCAGCCGCCGCGTCGGGGAAGTGAGCGGGGGAGAGTTCCCGATCCAGGGTCGCAGACCACTGCACACGCCGTGCGGCCTCCACGAGCGTCATCGAAAGGAGGGAACAGATCACCACCCACCCGTGGAACGGCTGGTAACCGACGTCCGCAGAAAGGCCAGGGACCCGGAAGAGGCCTTCGCCGGCGGTGCCGTCCAGGGAGTCAGGGGGTCCCGGTTCGGGCCGAATCGCCCACAGCCACAGCGCGACGCTCCCCAGCCAGATGCGCCCCCACCAGCGCAGCACGGTGGCCGTGACCGCCCTTGCCCTGCCTGGCTCCGGGCGCCGCACCGACGTTCCGCGGAGCCGGGAGGCAGCGGCGAGGAGAGCGAAGGGCGGCACGAAGGCAAGAAGCAGGCCGTCGCTGAGCGTGATACCCCACATCCAAAGAGTCATCACCAACGCTGTCCAGGCCACCGCGCGGCGCCGGGCGCGCAGGGCGTGCGCCAGCACACGGGCCGCGTCGAAGCCGAACGACGGCGCGACCATCCGCTCCTCATGGACGTAGAGTTCGTCGATCACCGCATCGCGGAAGCTCTCGTCGAGGTATGTACCGGCACACAGCAGCCTGGAGGCTTCGCTCGCATGCGGGGGCGGTGGACTGTACGCAGACGACATCGGTGCTCCCCACCCCCGTCCGGCGCACCAACCGGCCGGCTACTCAGGCATGTTGATGAATAACGCACCGTGTGGGCGCACGTCAACCCGCGGTCAACCCGGGCATCGACCGGACCATCGAACGAGTGACATCGGGAGGGGCAGGTGCTCCCGCGGGGAGCGTGTCCGGGTCGACACCCGACCGCCGTGACCATGCCCCCATCCCGTCAGGCTGAGCAGCGATCAACCGTACGGCGGGGGAAGCAGAGGAACTCCGGATGCCATGAGGAGCCCAGAAGGCGAGCACACGACGGGAACGGGGCGTCCCGTTTCACGGGACGTCGCCCGGCTCGCAGGCGTGTCGCACACCGCCGTCTCCTTCGTCTTCCATGGCCGCGCCCAGGGCATCCTCTCCCCCGCCACCCAGGAACGCATCCGGCCGGCGGCCGCTCAGCTCGGTTACCGGCCGGACCCCGTCGCACGCGGTCTGCGCCGCCGCCGTACGGCCGCGATCGGGCTGGTCACCGACGAGATCGCGTCCTCCCCGTTCGCGCCGGCTGCTGGGCGGCGCGATGGAGACGGCCTGGGCGAGCGAGCACCTCGTGCTCACCATCGACTCCGGCGGCGACCCCGCCAAGGAGGACGCGGCCGTCGCCGAACTCCTGGACCGGCGGGTGGACGGCGCGTCGCCCGGGCGTCGGTAGAACCGCTCGGTCACCGCGGCCCGATCGTCCACGAACGCCAACACCACGCCCACCCTCGACACCGACGGATGCAACGGCACCGACTCCATCGTCCGCGAGGTGCCCCTGAAGCGCGCCGGCACCGGCACTTGCGCCGCTCCAACGACGGCGGTCGTCACGTCGACGCGGGGGTGTACCGCGACTATGCCTTCCTCAACCGGAGGTCCGCACTCAACCCGGATGCCTCGGGGCGTTGGCAGGAGAGCAAGAGCCCCTTCGATCCGTCGGCGCGGCGGATGCGGCTGCGGGTTGTGGTGGATGGCACATCGGTGGAGATGTTCGTGGACGACGGCAGGTATGTGCACACCTCGGAGGTGTTCCCGTACCTCATCGTCGACCGGCTTGCGCTGTTCACGATCGACGGCCGGGCAGTTTTCCGGAGAACGGTCAAGGTTCCGATGCATCGAGGGTGACTGTCTCGCCGGCGCACTCGGCATCGCTCACGTCCGAGCCGCGCCGGTACAGGTCGACGTACTCAGCCGTTCCGGCCTGCGGGAAGCGGGGACCGCAACGTGGTGGGTGCCACCTCACGTGGCCGGCCTCCTCGCCGTCACCCGGAAGCCACCACCTCACCGGCCACCACCTGGGGAGGATGGGGAAGCAGTGACGCGAGGTTGTCCCGCACGTAGTCCGCGGCCCTGGAGATCGATTCTTCGGCACCCGCCTGGTCCTGGAACACGCTGGTCGAGACCATCACGCCATCTCCGGCATCGATCCAGTAGTAAGCCACGAAGCCGGCGACTTGGCGCATCAGCGGCACGAACTCCTCGTTCACGAGACGTGCGGCCTCGGCGGGATCGGTCACGCCGTCGTACCGCCGGACTGCTGCGTACATCCTCTTGCTCCTCACGCCGTTCCGGGTTCATCACGTGCCGAGACGTCGTACCCCGGCGTCGGTCGTCCGGCCCTCGAGGTGTGGGGCAATCACCTGATGGGTCACCTGCTTTGACCCGAACGGTGGCCCCCAACCGGAGGCAAGCCGTCACGCGCCCTTCCTGAACTCGGCGGCGTGGTCGGAGGCCCACTGGTGGAATGTCCGCGGCGCCGTTCCCAGGACGTCGGCCACCGTCGTGGTGACGTACGCCGGTTGTCCGACCGCCGCGTTCCACGCGTCCAGCAGCATGTCGACGACGGAGCTGGGCACTGCGCCCTTCGACATGCTGCGGAACTCGTCCGGCGTCATCTCCTCGAACGGGATCCGGTGCCCCAGAACGTCACCAATGACGCCCACCTGTGCGGCCTGGGTCAGTGACTGAGGGCCTGTCAGGACATAGTCGGCCCCGGTATGTCCTTCCTCATGAAGTGTCAGCGCCGCGACGGCTGCGACGTCGCGGTCGTCGACCGGTGCCGTCTCGGCAGCACCGTAGGGCCACCGGACGGCCTCGCCCGCTCTGATGGCGGGGGCCCACCAGGCCAGCGCGTTCGACGCGAGCATCCCGGGCCGGATGATCGTCCGCTCCAGTGCGGTGGCGGCGATGAGCCGCTCGATCTCGGCGTGGAGTTCTGCCATGGGGTTGGGCTGCCGGAAGAAGGGGTGCGGTGTCCGGTGCGGGGAGGAGAGGAAGACAACTCGCCGCACGTGGGCCGCCAGCCGTTCGACGACTGCGGCGGCGGTCCGAGGCGGGGCGGTCCAGACGAGGAAGACCGCGCCGGCGCCCTTCAGCGCCGGTTCGAGCGACTCGGGCACGGTGAGGTCGCCGGTGAAGACGTCGACCATCGCAGGCAGTGTCGTTGCCGCCGTGGAGCGGTGGGTGAGGGCGCGGACCGGCACGCCTGCATCGAGGAGCCGGTCGACGACGTGGCTACCGATCCGGCCCGTCGCTCCGGTGACGAGCACGGGAGAGGTGTCTGTCGGATTCACGCCGCCCATAGAAACGTTACTCGGTTAAAAACGCAACTCGGTCACAAATGTTACGGTGGTCCGGTGAGCGAGCCGACGGGGCTGCGGGCCCGCAAGAAGCAGCGCACGCGCGACACCATCGCCGACGCGGCTGTTTCGCTGTTTCTGGAGCACGGCTTCGACAGCGTCTCTGTCAACGACATCGCCGCGGCGGCCGACATCTCCAAGCCCACCCTCTTCCGGTACTTCCCCACCAAGGAAGACCTGGTACTGCACCGCTTCTCGGACCACCAGGGCGAGGCCGCACGCGTCGTACGGGACCGTGAGACGAACGTCGAGCCGGTGACCGCGCTGCACCGGCACTTCCTCGCCGGCCTCGATCGGTACGACCCCGTCACCGGCCTCAATGACCACCCGGAGGTGGTGGCGTTCCATCGCCTGGTGTTCAACACCCCGAGCCTGGCGGGACGGCTCGCGCGGTACCAGCTCGAGGACGAGGAGGAGCTGGCTGACGCCTTCGGCGGTGGCATCCGGGCCCGCCTGCGAGCCGCCCAGGTGCTCGCGGTCCAACGAGTGCTCGCCCGGGCCAACTGGCAGAGGATCGCCGACGGCCGGACCGCCCGCGCCGTCCACCCCGAAGCCGTAGCCGACGCGGAACACGCCTTCGGTCAACTGCGGTGACGGGCAACGGTCCCGCCCGTGGACGGCTCCGCGTCCTGGTTCACGCCGTTGCCACGGGCCCGTGGGGGCGGCCGAAGCGGCGGTGCTGGTGCTCGAGCGGCGGCACCGCATCCACCGGTCGCGCATCGAGATGTTGCGCGGCTACGCCGAGACGCCGTCCTGCCGACGCCAGTACCTCCTGGGCTACTTCGGTGAGCAGCTCGACGTGCCGTGCGGAGCGTGCGACGTGTGCGACCGCGAGGACGAGCTCCCTGCCAAGGGGGGCGGGCATCGGGACGCCGCTCCCCCGCCCGGACACGGCGAGCTCTTTGAGCCGAACGACCGGGTGCACCACGCGGAGTGGGGCGCCGGCACCGTCCTGCGCACGGAGGAGGACCGTCTCGTCGTGCTGTTCGAGCAGGTCGGCTACAAGACGCTGTCCCTGACAGCCGTACACGAGGGCGATCTGCTGACCGATGCCTGATGCACACGGCGACCGCGTCGTTGCGTACTTCCCGGTGGTCCCCAGCTGATCGTTTCGAGTAGATGGAACACCCGGGCCCGGGCCTGTGCTCGACAATTTTGGTGCACTGTCCGGACCATGCCCGGTTCGATCGCCCACGCACAGATGAGAGGAACAGCACCCGTGAACGAATGGCAGCTTGCCGAGACGTTCCGCAGTACGTCGGGCGAAGTCCGCTGGGGCAGCCTCGGGGAGCCCGGCCGGGATCCGGTCGTGCTCCTGCACGGCACTCCGTTCTCCTCGTACGTGTGGCGCGCCGTCGCCCGCTCACTCGCCCGCCGTCACCAGGTGTTCGTGTGGGACATGCCCGGGTACGGGGCATCGGAGATGTCCGTCGGCCAGGATGTCTCGCTGGCCGCCCAGGGAAGGGTTCTCACCGAGCTCCTGGCGCACTGGGGGCTGGAGGAGCCGTTGGTGGTCGCCCACGATTTCGGAGGTGCCGTCTCCCTGCGGGCGCATCTGCTGCACGGCGCCCGCTACCGCGCCCTGGCCCTGGTCGACCCGGTCGCGCTGGCGCCGTGGGGGTCACCGTTCTTCCGGCTCGTCGGTGAGCACTCCGAGGTCTTCGAGCAGTTGCCGCCCGCGCTGCACCGCGCCCTGGTGCGCGAGTACGTCGCTTCGGCCAGCAGCCCCGGTCTGCACCCGGCCGTCCTCGACCGGCTCGTCCAGCCCTGGCACGGCGAAGCCGGTCAGGCGGCCTTCTACCGGCAGATCGCCCAGGCCGACGAGCTCTACACCGACGAGGTGCAGGACCGGTACGGCGAGATCGGCATCCCCACGCTGGTGTGCTGGGGCGAGGACGACACCTGGATCCCCGTGGCGAAGGGGCGGGAGCTCGCGGCCCGCATCCCGGGTGCGCGACTCGAACCCATCGCCGGTGCGGGTCATCTCGTGCAGGAGGACGCGCCCGCCGAGCTCACAGCGGCCCTCATCGCCTTCCTCCAAGACCATCGGCACCAGGGCACCGCGGCGCGCTGATCATCGGAGTCACGGCACCGGCCGCCCGGAAAGTACGGGTGGAGGCGGCCGGCCGGTCGCGCTCTGCCTCACTCCGCTTCCACGGGCAGCCAGAGTTCGCACGTCGCGGTGCTGAAGTCGTCGGCGCGCTCGAGGACCGCGACGATGGAGGGGCCCGGCCGCAGTCGCCACGGGTTGGAGGGGAACCACTCGGTCGCGGTCGCGGCCCAGGTGGTCTGCAGGGCCTGCGGATACGGTCCGGCGGTGCGGAAGACCGCCCACGTGCCGGCCGGTACCTCGATGGCGTCGAGGCCGTCGGGGGCCGGCGTGTCCCGGGAGACCGCGACTCCGTGCAGATAGGTCAGTTCGCTCCCCTCCGTGCCGTCGGGGTCGACGTCGTCGCACACCTGCAGCAGGCCCGCCGGTTCGGTGTCGCCGAGGGCCTTGAGCCGGACGTGCTCCTCTTGCGGCAGGGCGGCGATGTGCTGCTGGATGTGCGGGTTGACGCCCTGGTGGATGAGCGGAACCCGGGTCGCGTGTCCGACGAGCCGGAACGCGGGGCGGTCGATGAGTCGGGTGTCCATGGGGATGCTCCCTTCGACGGTCAGGTGGAACCTGAGCTGTGGTTGTGTGCGCAGGGGGCCTCCGTCGCGGCGTACCTCGCTGAGACCGGCGCCGTGGACCGCACGGAACGCGCGCCCGAACGCCTCGGTCGAGCCGTATCCGTGCCGGACGGCGATGCTCAGCAGATCGTCCTCGCCCCGGACCACGTCGGCAGCGGCGACGGTCATGCGGCGCCGGCGCACGTATTCCGACAGCGGCATGCCCGCCAACGAGGAGAACATCCGGCGCAGGTGGTATTCGGTCGTGCCGAGCTCCGCTGCCAGTCGACGGACGTCGAGCTCCTCGGTGAGGTGCTTCTCGACGCGATCGACGAGCCGGTTCAGTGCCGAGATCACGAGACCCTCCTTTCGATGACAACCCTGCCTGCCAGGCCCGCACCGGACCCGACCGCTGCGATCCGATGCGATCAGGCGTCCGGACGGCTCGCCGAACCGGCCACGCCCGTACTCGCGGGGCGATCTCACACTGCGACAACCTGGTTCGCGGCGTCGGCTGACGCGGCGGAGGGCCTGCCGCGCAGCCCCGGGATCAGTACCGCCGCAACCGACAGGTGCATCAGGGCGAGGGAGACTCGGGTGCCGCCGTCCATGCCGTCGCCGGTGAACGGCAGGAAGGACACGGCCAGTACTGCGCCCGCCGTCACGGTCCAGGCTGCGCGGGCGCGGCGCGCCGCGAATCGCTCGAGGGCCGCCAGCAGTCCCCAGCCGGCCAGCGACGCAAGCAGTGCGACGAACGCTACGGCCCCGGCGCCGATCTCGAGCGTCTGCTCGCCGTCGGCGATGCGAATGCGGTGCCCCAGCAGGGGGTCCGTGACCAGCCACACCAGGACGGGGGTCAGGACGGCAAGGGCCGTGATCCGCAGGCGCCGTGTGCGCGCACTCACTCGGCGCCTCCCGAGTGCGCCCCGCGCAGGAAGACCTCCACCAGTTCCTGTGGGGTCAGATTGGGCTCGTCGTCCGTACGCGGCTGGGCGAAGAGCAAGCCGAAGAAGAGGGCCGCGATCTGCTCCGGTGGCCGGCGCAGGGCAGCCTTGTCGGGTTCCAGCAGCTCCGCGAGGGCGGCGCGGATACGCGTCGTCGACTCCTCGCGACCCGCGCCGCGCACCGTGCCGGGGTGCTTGCCGCCGCGGTGCCCCAGCGCGCCGATGATCGCGCCCATCCTGGACATGTGCGCCTGCAGCGCCTCGGCCGCCTCCGCGAGCCGGGCGGCGAGCGGCTGGGACATGTCGATCGCGTCGAGCTCACGGACCGCGTCGTCAGGAGCGAGCGCCTTGGCCACGCAGGCCTGCAGCAGCTCGTCCTTGTCGGCGAAGACCCGGAAGATCGTTCCTTCGCCGATGCCGGCGGCACGGGCGATCTTCGCGGTGGTCACCGCGGCGCCGTACTCGGCGATCAGCGGAATGGCGGTCTGGATGACCATCTCGCGGCGCAGCTCCGGCGACATGCCGGGGGCGCGGCGGCGGGTGGTCCGACTTTCCTTGGATGCTGTCATGGGAGTGAGCGTACGGAGTGAGTACTCACTTCGTCAATGAGTGAGTACTCACTCCGCCGGCTGCCCGTTCTCTGGCTCAGGCCGGTCGGAGGCACGCGCGGCCGGGCCCGTTAGGCTTGATCGCTCCAGCGACAGGGGCATGACCCTCGTGCGGCTGCCCCGGACCACCCCACTCAAGGACGGCAACCGAGTGTCTTTCTTCACCATCGGCCACCGCGGTGTCATGGCCGCCGAACCGGAGAACACCCTGCGCTCCTTCCTGCGGGCCGAACGCGAAGGGCTGGACGGCATCGAACTGGACCTGCACCTGAGCAAGGACGGCGAACTGGTCGTCATGCACGACGGAACCCTGGACCGCACGACGAACGGCTCAGGGCCGATCGCGGACCAGGAGCTGAAGCAGCTCAAGAAGCTCGATGCCGGCCGCGGCGAACGCATCCCCACGTTCGGGGAGGTGCTGGACGCCGTTGGGCCGACACTGCCGATCCAGGCAGAGATCAAGGACGTGGCCGCCGCGCGGTCGCTCGCCAAGGTGCTCACCGAACGCGATCTGCTGGGCCGTGTTTCCGTGCTGTCCTTCCACGAGTCGGCGCTGATCGAGATCCACGACCTGCTGCCGCAGGCCCGCACCGTGCTGGTCGCGGGCGCGAGCGCCCACCGCGATGCCTTCGTCGACCGTGCACGGAAGGCCGGTTCGCGCCTGGTCAGCGTGGACTTGCGGCAGCTGAACCGGGCCATCGTGGACAAGTGCGCCGCGGCCGGCATCGACGTCATGGCCTGGACCGTCAACGACGAGCGCGACCTGGCACTCGCCCGGGCCCTCGGTCTGGTGGGCTGCGTGACCGACGAACCCGGCATGAAGCGGCTGGTCGAGGTTACCCTCTGACGCCAGGGCGAGAGTTGAACGGCGGGCCCGCCGCCGTTCAGTGCCACGCCGCGGGATGTGCGGGCCGAGTTGCCGCGTCAGCGTCGCCGCCCGTGCTCAGGTGGCCGTGGGCCAGTTGCGCAGCAGAGTGGCGATCTTCCCGGCGGTGCAGGCCGGGTCGAGGAGCAGGTCCTTCAGGGCGACGGCGTCTTCGCGGGTGGGCTTGACCGTGATCCCCGCGGCCTCGAGGTACATGACGCCCGTCGCGGCGGCGACGGCCATGTTGGAGCGTTCCAGCCAGCGGCAGCGTCCCAGGGTGTGCACGAGGGCGGCGGCCTTGGCGTAGGGGCCGTCGTAGACGGGCTGCTCGAACAGTTCGGCCTGATGGCGGGCGACCGCCGCGACGGGGACGCCGTAGTCGTCGGGGGCCGGGTCGTTCACTCCGGCGGCTTCGGCGACCTGCAGGATCCAGGGGACGTCGATGTGCAGGTGCATCAGGCGGCGCGCACTCCCCCGGCCGTCGTGGGCGACTGGGCGTTCTCCGCCTCGTCGAAGACCATCTGGTGCTCCGTGAGGAATCGGGCGGCGGCGTCCACGGCGCGGGCGCGCAGGCCGCTGGCGTCGTCCTGCACCAGGCGGGCCAGGTAGTCCCCGATGCTCAGTCCCAGGTCGGCGGCGCGCTTCTTCGCGAGTTCCGCGATGTCCTCGTCCACGCGCGCGCCCAGTTGTGTCTTCGCCATGCCTGCATGGTAACAGCCGTTACCGATGATGGGGGGTGCCTGGACGTCCGTTCGCGCGTCCGGTGAGCTCCAGGGCAACCATTCGCCGGCCCCATGGATCAAACGACCGGACCTGACTCCTGGAGGGCTTCTTGAACTTTCGCCGCGCCATCGCCACCGCCGCAAAGCACGGCCCAACTCACCAGTGACCTGGAGAGCGAGACTTCAGGACCCCGATTCACCATCCTCGCCGGCAGCGGCTGGCAGGAGTTCACGTTCCATGTGCGCAATCGCAGCGACCACGAGATCGAGGACATCCAGCCGTTGATCGGCGGCGGCGTCCAGGGCCGGGAAGACGACAACGACTACTCCCGCCACCTCACCGTGCAGGCGTTCGACAGGACGACCGGCGCGTGGACCACGCTCACTCACCCCAAGGGAGGAGTCAGTACGCTCACCGCGTTCCCGCTCGGTCCCGGTCAGTCGGTCTCTCACCGGTTTCGGCTCCGCGTCAGCGGCGAGGTGCCGGAAGCGGTCGGACACATCACAGGGAAGGCGCGGTACGCGGACAAGCACGGCTGCTGGCAGGCCGACGACCCCGGAGAATCGATCTCCTTCTTCGAGGTCCGCCCCACCGGCACCGAGCCCGGCAGGGTCGACACGGGATCCGGAGCGTCCTGAGGGCCGGGCTCAGCGCCAGTCGTCGATCACGTAGGCGTCCCGGTGGCTGTAGCCGGGTTCATTGGGCTTGTGCATGGTCACGCCTTGCAGCCAGGTACGGAACCCGTGGTCGGCCATGCGCCGGTAGGCATCCTGGCGGGCCAGGTTCATTCCGGCGTCCAGTTGCCCCAGTCCCTTCTCGGCGGCCAGCTGCTCGCACGCGTTCAGCAGCCGCTCGAACCGGTCCGCTGCGTCCGGCCCGGGGCGTACGGCGCCGAATTTGACGAAACACACGTCCGCACCGGCCTCCGACCCCGCTCCGCAGTGGCAGACGGCCAGGCCGTCCAGGTCGGAGCCGGCGCCCTCGAGGAGGACGGTGTCACCCAGCCCCTGCTCCAGTGTGGCCATGATCTCGCGTACCAGGCTCAGACCCTCGTACACGGCCCCCGTCAGTGCGCTGCTACGGCTCAGTGCGTCGGGCCGCTCGGCCTCGGTCAGCTCGCCGAACAGCATCCGGCCGGGAACTGCGGTTCCGCCTGTGACCTGCTTCTTCATGATGGCGGTCAGGAAGCGGGGCCAGAAGCCGTACCGGCGGTAGAGCTCGAGGTGCTTGGGACTGTGCGAGAAGGTGAACAGGCCGAGATGGCGGTTCTCCCAGGTGTCGAAGCAGGCCATGACCGGTTCCATGAGCCGCCTGCCGATGCCCTGGTCCCACAGATCCGGGCGTACGGTCAGCGGGCCGAAGTACCCGACGCTCCCCCAGTCGGCGGCGAAGTTCGATCCGACGAGGTCGCCCTTGACGGTCGCCGCGAAGGCCGCGTGGGGATCCGCCGCCCAGCGGGTGCGGACGTAGTCGGCGCTCCCGAAGAACGTCTCCGGCTCGGGGATCCCGAGGAAGGTCCCGAAGGCGACCCTGAAGATCTCGTCGGCCCGGTCCAGGTCCGGCTCCATCAGCGGGCGGACCGACACCGAGGCGGCGACACTCGTACGCTTCGCTGCGGACATGATCGCCCTCCTTCCGCCCCCGGTTCCATCGCACCACGGACGTGGCCGGGGGGCGAAGCGAGAGGTCCGGCGAGACCTCGAGGGTCGGGCGTCCTCGTCGCCGTAGGCCGCCCGACGGTCCGCGAACCGCTCCCGCGACGGACCGCCCGGGCACCCGAGGCCGCGTGCTCGCTCGTCAGGGCATCATCTCGTACGCCCCCGACAACGCCTCGACGCGCTGCCAGACACGCTCGGAACGTGCCGCGTCGACGACCGGGCGCCGGACCGCGCCGAGCGCCCACCGCTGCTGCTCCTCGGTCGCGGAGTCCTTGCCGTGCAGCTCGACGGCGTGGGCGGAGAAGTCCCGTACGAGGACGGTGAACAGCTCGTCGAGCACGTCCTCGTCGAGGCCCGAAAGGGCCGCCTGCTCCAGGACCAGTTGGCCGTGGACGACGAGCGCGAAGAGCTGGCCGATGGCGAGGAGGAGGTCGAGGTCGCGGCTCTGCTCCTCGTCGGGAGCGGCCGTGCGGACGAACTCGCAGAGTGCGTCGGCCTGTTCGCGGAAGCGTGCGACGTTGGGCAGGTGGGCGTATGTGTCGTAGGCCGGTCGCCAGTCGTGGAAGCGGACCGAGCCGAGCCCGCGGGCCGGGCCCTGGCGGAAGAGGAAGTCGTCGTCGGCCGCGTCGAGGCGGGTGGGGACGGGCTCGTAGGCGACCGGGTCGAGCAGGTGGTTGCGCATGAACTTGAGGATCAGCGCCAGGTTGACGTGGACGGTGCCCTCCAGCTTGGGCAGGCCTCGGATCTCGACGGCCGCCTGGGCGAAGTAGTTGTCCTTCTCGAAGCCCTTGGCGGCGATGACGTCCCACATGAGGTCGATGACCTTCTCGCCCTCCGTGGTCACCTTCATCTTCGTCATCGGGTTGAAGAGGAGGTAGCGGCGGTCGTCGGGGCCCGCGGTGCGGAAGTAGTCGACGGCGCGGTCGCTGAACAGCTTCATGCCGACGAGCCGCACGTAGGCGTCGGCCAACTCGCGTCGTACATGCGGGAAGGCGGTGACGGGGCGGCCGTAGAGGATGCGGTTCTGTGCGTGGGTGACGGCCTCGTACATCGCGTGCTCGCAGATGCCGATCGAGGCGGTGCACAGGTTGAACTTGCCCACGTTGACGGTGTTGAGGGCGGCGTCGAAGGCGGCGCGGCCGGTGTGCAGGACGTCCTCCGGGGCCACGGGGTAGTCCGCGAGGCGGAACTCGCTGACGTACTTGGAGGAGTCGACGACGTTCTTGACCAGGTGGTAGGCCGGGTGGCGGCTGTCGGCGGCGAAGAAGACGTAGCCGTCGGGGCCCTCGACGTCGGTGCGGCGGCCGAAGACGGAGACGAGGCCCGCGGCGTTGCCGTTGCCGATGTAGTACTTGGAGCCGGTGGCGCGGAAGCCGCCCGTGCCGTCGGGCTCCAGGAGCATGTCGGTGGAGTAGATGTCGGCGCCGTGCGCCTTCTCGGACAGGCCGAAGGCGAACACCTGGCCCTGGGCGAGGAGTTCGGCGGCGCGGGCGCGGGCGGCGGGGTTGTCGCTCTGCCAGACGGGCCCGAGGCCGAGGATGGTGACCTGCCAGGCGTACCAGTAGTCGAGACCGTAGAAGCCGAGTATCTCGTTGAGGGCGGCGATGCGGGCGGTGTCCCACCGCTTGTCACCCTCGCCGTCCGCGGCTGCGGAGGCGGGGGTGAGGAAGGTCGCGAAGAGTCCCTCCTTCGCGGCGAAGGCCAGGAAGTCGCCGAGCCAGGCACGCGTTCGGTAGTCCTCGATCAGCCGGCGCTTGCCCCGCTCCTCGAACCAGTCGACGGTGGCGCGCAGCAGCCTGCGGGTCTCCGGGTCGAAGTGCGCGGGGTCGTAGGTGCGCGGGTTGAAGAGCAGCGCGTCGGCCATGAATGCCGCCTTTCGGCTGGGAGGGGTGAGGATGGGTGTACGCGTTCGGGTGCGGGTCCCGGGGTGGCCTGCTCGGCCGGTCAGCGGCCGGTCTCGAATCGGGCCAGGGTGGCGAGGACGTCGTCGAGCCAGGCGATCATCATGCGCTCGTATGCGATGCCGCCGCGGAGCACGGCGTGCTGGAGCTCCCGCTCGGCGTCGAGCCCGCCGTCCGGCGCGGGGTCGCCGAAGTCGCGGGTTTCGCCGGCGAGGTAGTGGGCGAGGCGGTCCGTGTGTGCCTGCCGGTGCCGCTCGACCTCGCTGATCAAGGCGGTCGGATCGTCGAAGGCGGCGCCCCGGACCTTCACCGCCAGGTCGTGCCGGACGCTTTCGGGCTCGGTCGGTTCGTTCAGCCACGCGCAGAGGGCGTCCCGTCCGCGCCCTGCGACGGAGTATTCCTTCTTGTCAGGGCGTCCGTACTGGGCGACGTCCCGGACCTCGACCCAGCCGTCGCTCTCCATGCGCTTGAGCACGCGGTAGATCTGCTGGTGGGTGGCGGTCCAGAAGTATCCGATGGACCGCTCGAACCGCCGGGCCAGTTCGTAGCCGGAGCCCGGCTTCTCCAGCAGGGAGACAAGGATCGCGTGCTCGAGCGCCATGCCCACGATCCTCCTATGCACTTTGTTGCATAGCAACGTCGGCGCGGTGAGACACGGCTCACGCGCGACGGGTAGGGCCCGGAGACCCTGCTGCCGCCTGCGGAGGTGCGGCGCGTCAGACCGCGGGGAGCCGGTCCACCAGCAGCTTCACCCTGCGCTCGGTGTCCTCCGGCGGCAGTCGTCGTGCCCTGGTCAGGGTGGCCAGTCCGTGCAGCGCCGCCCAGAACGTCTCGGTGAACAGGCCGGGGTCGACGCCGTCTCCGGCGACCTCGCCGAGGCTTTCCAGCAGGGCGGCGAAGCCGTCCTTCAGCGGTTCCGGGGTGTCCTCGTGCGCGAACGCCAGACCGCCGTCGAGGCGGAACAGGGCGTCGTAGACCGCGGGATTGCGTTCGGCGAAGTCGAGGTACGTGCGGGCGAGAGCGGTGACCCGGGCGCGGGGGCCGTCCGCGGCGGAGGCCGCCGCCCGCAGCGCCGCGGCCATCTCAGTGGCCCCTTCGAGGGCGACCGCGCCGATGATCTCGCGTTTGCCGCGGAAGTGACTGTAGAGGACGGGCTGACTGTATTCGATGCGCTCGGCGAGCCGGCGGGTGGTGACCGCGTCCCAGCCCTGCTGCTCGGCGAGTTCGCGTGCCGTCGCCACGATGAGGCGTTCGCGTTCCGCCCGTTCGCGCTGCTTGCGCTCCTGTACCGACATGGCTCGATTCTAGCACCGCTAGACATTCGAGCGGCAGCAGTACTAGCGTTGCCTCATCCGCTAGCAACGCTAGATTCCCGGAGGGGATCATCATGCTCAACGCACTCCAGGTGTTCACCACCGTGTTCGTCGGCGTGATGGTGGGGGTGGAGTTCTCCGTCGCCTTCGTCATCAACCGCATCCTCGACGCACTCCCCGAGGACAGCGGCCAACTCGGCCGCGCCCACGGGGGCCGGATGCTCGGCGCCGTGATGCCGGTCTGGTACATCACCTCGCTCGTCCTCGTCGCGGTCTGGGCCCTCGCCGGACGGGACCACGACGGCACCGGGCTTGTCGTCACCGCCGGCGGGCTGCTGATCCTCAGCGTGATCATGTCGCTGCTGCTGCTCGTCCCGATCAACAACCGCGGGAAGACATGGACCCCCGAGAACCGGCCCGCCGACTGGAAGGAGCAGATGAACCGCTGGGACCGCTACCACTACCTCCGCGTCGCGGTCATCATCGCCGCCTTCGCCCTGCTGGCCGCCGCCCTCGCCTGAGCCGGCACACCGCTAGCTCGCATTGATGCCGGGCACGCGGATGCCGTAGAAGTTCAGCATCTTCACAGTACGCGCCTGGGAACGTTCCTTCATGTGCGGCCAGGCGGCCTCCACGAGACCGTCCGCGTTCAGAAGCGGTTCAAGGACCTCGAAGTACACGGCGCCACTGACGTGTCGCAGAGAATGATCCACGAGGCGTTCCACGAAGTCCCAGCAGCGCCTGAGCAGTTCCGGTTCCGGGTTGGAACTCTCCAACTGCGGAATCAGCACGGATGTCGTGAAGCACTCGGCCAGTACTTCGTACATGTCCACGATGGCCTCTCGGGTGAGAACGGCCGCTTCCGCGGGCATCCGGTACTTCTCCGCGAGGGACACCGCGGATTCGGGGACGGTGTGCAGCAGGAGAGGGGGATCTCCTCGGCGGGGACGTCACTCATGGCTCTCACTGTGGCCCGGCGGTCGGCTACGGGCGGTAGAGGGTGCGGGCGCGTGTGCGGTCGGCGGGTCCGTTCGGGTCAAGGCGGAGGAAGTACTCCACTTGCCACTGTTGGGTGCTGCGGGCCTGTCGGCCGGCCGTGGTGACCCACGGCGGGTAGACGCGGAATCCGCGCTTCCCGCCCGAGCCGCTCCGGGAGACGATGGCGCGCCGGCACAACACCTCCCGGGGGAACACGAAGTGTCCGAAGCCGTTGTCGTCACGGCTGCTGACGATGAGGAGATCCACTCCGTCGTCGGCGTCGAAGGGACGGATCGGTCCCTCGTCGGACCGCTGCCAGAAGGTGACGAACTGGCCCACCTTCGTCGGCGTGGTCTTGGCCACACGGAATCGAACGGAGCGGCCGTCGAGCGTGAACGCGCAAGCCGCGTACTCGGCGCTCTCCGGCTCGGGCACCGGTTGCGAGCAGGCGAAGCCGCTCGGGTCCCAGACCAACGCCTTCGCCGCCGCCAAGTCTGCGTGAAGCCCCGTCCACGGCTGATCCCCCATCATGCCGTCATTCTGCCAGCGCTCCCGTGCGCACTGGCTCACGGGGCTTCCTCGGGCCCCATGGGCTGCGCCGTCTCCACCGCGGCAAGACTCGACGCCGAGCCGTCCACTCCCGCCACGACCAGACCGCTCATCGCACCTCCCGTTGCCCTGCCGCCCAGCTTCTCTCCGGCAGCCCTGGCCCGCCACGAGCGGCGGGCGTATGGCGCAACCTTCTCTGTCACGCAGTGTTGACGTATGCGTACAGAGGGGTGGGTTTCGCGAACGGTTCAGCGGCGAAGGTGTTGTGAGCTGTCGTCGAGGCCAGGGCCGTTCCGGGTGCGGAACGTGCGGCGGTAGGCGTGCGGGGGCAGGCCGACCGCGCGGTTGAAGTGCCGGCGCAGCGTGGTGGCGGTGCCCATGCCGGTGGCTGCCGCGACGGCGTCCACGCTGTCATCGGTGGTTTCCAGCAACTCCTGGGCGCGCCGGATGCGTTGGGTGAGCAGCCACTGCAGAGGGGTGGTGCCGGTGGCGGCCCTGAAGTGGCGGCCCAGGTGGCGCGAGCTCATCCGCGCGCGACGGGCCAGGTCCTCCACCGTCAGCGGCTGGTCGAGCCGTTCCAGCACCCAGGGGAGCAGTTCGGCGAGGGGGTGATGATCCGGCGCGGGCATCGGTGCAGTGATGAACTGGGCTTGGCCGCCGTCCCGGTGCGGTGGCACGACCAGGCGGCGGGCGACCGCGTTGGCGGTGGCCGCCCCCCGGTCGAGGCGGATGAGGTGCAGGCACAGGTCCATGGCGGCGGCCTTGCCGGCGGACGTGAGCACGCTGCCGTTGTCCACGTAGAGGACGTCCGGGTCCACCTCGACCTTCGGATGGCGGTCGGCCAGGGCTCGTGTGTGCGCCCAATGTGTCGTCGCCCTCAGCCCGTCCAGCAGACCGGCCGAGGCCAGCACGAAGGCGCCGGTGCACAGGGAGACCAGGCGTGCGCCCGCCTCGTGAGCCGTGCGCACCGCGTCGAGCAGGTCGGCGGGCGGGGGCTCGTCGATGTCGGCCCAGCCGGGGACGATCACGGTGTCGGCGCGGGAGAGCCCGTCGAGTCCCTGGTCGGGTGTGATCAGGAACCGGCCGGCGCGTACCGGGCCGGGGCCGCAGACGACGAGGCGGTACCACGGTCCCGTCACGCCGTCCGGGGCGGAGCCGAACACCTCGTACGCCAGGGCCAGTTCGAAGTGCAGCATGCCGTCGGTGACGGCCAGCGCAACAGTGTCCACGTCCGGAATTGTACGGGACATGTCGTTCCGGACACTCGTGCGCGGGTGCGGCTCCCGCGACGATGGGGCGCAACGGAGTTGGATGGATCATGCGAACGAAGGCGAAGGAAGCATCCATGACATCGGGGATCAGGGTCGCGGTCTACGGAGCGTACGGACACACCGGACGGTTCGTCGTTGCGGAGTTGCAGGAGCGGGGGTTCATCCCGGTTCTCTCCGGCCGCGACGCGGACAAGCTGAAGGCGTTGGCTGCCGAAACCGGGCTGGAGGCCCGCCCCGCATCGGTCGGCGACCCCGCTTCACTCGACGGGATGTCGGCCGACACGGCGGCCGTCGTCAACTGCGCCGGCCCCTTCGCCGCGACCGCCGCCCCACTGATCGAGACGGCCCTGCGGGTCGGCATCCCGTACGTCGACGTGGCGGCCGAGATCGAGGCGGTCGCCGACACCTTCGCCCACTTCGCCGACCGGGCGCGGGAGGCCGATGCTCTGATCGTTCCGGCGATGGCCTTCTTCGGTGGCCTCGGTGACCTGCTGATCACCACGGCCATGGGCGACTGGACGGAGGCCGACGAGGCGCACATCGCCTATGGGCTGAGCAGTTGGCACCCCACCGCCGGGACGCGCGCCGCGGGCGCCGTCTCCCGGGAACGGCGGGACGGCCGTGGCGTCCGGTACAGGAACGGGCGGCTGGAGTACCACCAGGACGACCTGCCCACGCTGGACTGGCCGTTTCCCGCCCCGATGGGTTCCCGCGCTGTCATCGGGGAGTTCACGATGGCCGACGTCGTCACCGTGCCCAGCCACCTGTCCATCCCCGACGTGCGCACCTACATGGCGGCCGAAGCGGCCCGGGACATCGCGGCTCCCGACACGCCGGCACCGGTCGCGGCCGACGGGTACGGACGGTCCGGGCAGACCTTCCTCGTCGACGCCGTCGTGCGTTCGGGCACGAGGGAACGGCGTGCGGTGGCCGGCGGCCGGGACATCTACGCCGTCACGGCACCGCTCGCGGTGGAAGCGCTCGACCGCATTCTCACGGGACGGACCAAAGCGACCGGTGTCGTCTCCGCCGGCGAGATCTTCGACGCCCCCGATTTCCTCCGCGCGCTGTCCCCGCACATCACCCTGGAGCAGCGGCCGTAGCAGGTCCGTCTCGCCCACGGCCGCCTTGTGCCGAATCCGCCGAGTGGGCCGACTCCTTCCCGCACGCACGCGCGACCGACGCCGACGTCCTGGCCGCCTTCGGCCCACGGGACGGACTCGACCACGCACCGTGAACGAGGCGTCGAAGGCAGCCCGTTCCGGCTACGCGGGCGTCGTCCGTGGGAGACTCGGCCGTCGATTCGTGTGTCTGAAGGGTGCTGTGCCGTGCAGGACGACATACCGCCGCCGGTCCACCTCGATGAGGTGGTGGAGGGCCTCGCGGAGAATCCCGCGCTGCCGCCCGAGTTCGTCCGCCGCCTCCTCGTCCACCGCACGGGCCAAGGCGGCGTCGCCGGGCGCACGGACCTGAGTGACGGCGTGATCGCCGAGATCATCGCCCTGGACGATCACCGGCTCACCCACTCGCTCGCTCTCAACCGCCGCCTGCCGCACGCCTTCCGGATGACGCTCGCCGAGCACCCGGACGCGACGATCCGCGCGGCCGTGGCCGTCGGCGCGGACGGCGGCGCGCCACGCGAGCTGTTCGAGCGGCTGCTGGGCGACAGCGACCCGGGGGTGCGCGAGTACCTGGCCCAGAGCGACCACGTGCCGGAGGATCTGCGGGCACGGCAGGCGGCCGACCCGGAGCCCCGGGTGCGGGTGGCGCTCGCCCAGTGGTGGACACAGGCACCCGAAGCCGTGCGCCGGCTGCTGCTGACCGACCGAGAGGACGTGGTGCGTGCGGCGGCCTGTGCCACCTATTACCGGCACCTCCCCCACCCCGTTCCGCTCGCCGACCTGATCCCGGCCCTGCTGACCGACCCGGTCACGCGCGCCGGGGCGGTGCGCCACTGCACCCTCGACGCCGGCACGGCCCGCCGACTGGCCGGGGACCGGGATCCGGAAGTGCGGGAAGAGGTGGCCGGCCACCCCGGCCTCCCCACGCTGCTGCGTGACGATCTGGCCGAGGATCCCGTTCCGCAGGTCCGCCTCCGGATCTTCGCGCGTCAGGACACGCCGGAGCCGGTTCGCGCCGCCATCCACGCCCGGCTCCTCTCCGAGATGCCCGCCCGGGACTGGCTCAGCGACCTCCACGGCGACCTGGACGAGGACGCACTCGAACGGCAGATCATGGCCAAGATGGCCCGGCTGCAACTGCGGACGCTGCGTCTGCCGTGGGTGACCGCAGACCCGCTGCCGCACGTGGACTCGCCGTACGCCTGCTTCCGCGCGTCGGCCGCGAGGTCCGACAAGCTGCCCGCGCCGGTCGTGGCCCGGCTGCTCGACGACGAGGACAGCGGCGTCCGCACGACGATGGCGCTGCACGCGCCGGGCGGGATCGACGCGGCGACCGCCGAGCGCATCGACCGTACCTACCGCCCGGAGAAGAAGACCCGGTGGCGTCCGGCCGACGACATCCCCCTCCCGGTGGACGTCCTTCGGCGCCTGGCCACCGATCCCGACCCGCGCATGCGGCAGCTGGCCCCGCGTGACCCGTCCCTGCCGGCGCAACTCCTCCACCGCCTGGCCGCCGATCCGGAGGCCACGGTGCGCCAGGCGGTCGTGGCCCATCCCCGGTTCCCGCCCCTCGAGCTGGTACGGCTGCTGGCCGATCCGTCGGACCGGGTGGCCGCCGCTGCCGCCGCCCACCCCGGCCTGCCGCACGCACACATGGACCGGATCCTCACCTTGGCGGGCCTGTGAGAGCGCGACATGTGCGCTGCGAACAGCGGGCCCACCGCTGCGGTCCGGCTCCATCCGGCCGCCGGCGACGCCGGGCGGCGTTGAACTGTCGCCCCGCTGCGGCTTCTGCGCGACCTGTCGCCCCTCTCACCGCAGTACGAGGGGCGCACCGTACGCGTGGCGGTGAACGCCCCCATCGTTGCGACGTACGCGGCAGCCTGGGAGACGCTGCGGCGCGGCTCGCTCGCGCGGCGGTCCGCCGGGGTCCCGGCCGGAGTGACCGCCGGCCCGCCCGGTGACCGGCGTCGCCTCCCTCGTACCCTTCCTCGGCGGGGCCCTGGTGCTCGGCGGGATCGCCGCGGCCGCCCTCCACGCGCCGCGAACTGCTGCTCCGCCGGTGCTGCTGGGTGGTCGGAGTGCCCCTGGTCGTCGGAGCGTCCTGGTGGGGAGGCCCCGGGGTGACGGCCCTCGCGCTCGCGCCGGCGGTCGGGGTGGTCGCGGCGGCGGAGTACGGCGGACTGATGGGCCCGGCCGGCTGGACCGGGCGGTGCCGTCTGTGGCGTTGTGCCGGCCCCTTGGCCGACGCCCGGGCAGGAGGTGCGGGTGGCGGCGGCCGGCGCGCCGGCCATCGCCGCGGTGCCCCTGGCGGGCGGTGACGCCGCCCACGGTCTGCGCCGAGCCGGGTCGGGTCTGCTCGGGCTGGTCCGGCTGAGCGTGCTCACCGCCCTGGTACCGCTCGGCGTGCCCGCGCTCGTCCTGTTCGTCGCCGTCTCGGTGGACGACATCGTCGCGTACTTCGCGGGTCAGCGGCTGGGCGGAGCCCGGCTGTTGTCGGAACTCAGCCTGCCGAGGCGGTCGCGGTGGCGGTCGGGGCCCCGGCGGGGGATCTCCTCGAGTCCATGGTCAAGTGTGGTGTCCGGGCGAAGGACTCCGCTCACTGGCCGGCGGGCTCCGGGGGGCTGCTCGACCGCATCGACTCGTTTCTCCTCGCCCTGGCCGTTCTCCTCGTCCTGCGCTGACCGGCGTGCGACCAGGCCGGCTTGAGGTTCTGCGGGCAACACGACCGCGGGCCGATCGCGGAGTTGTCGGCGTGCGGGGACCGTGCCGCGATAATGGACGTGTCGTGCAGGGCTGTTGGGAGGCGGGAGCAGCTGGTGTCGTTGCGCTACTACCTGTATGTGAGTGACAGCAAGGTCGACATGCTGCTGGCGCAGATCGATCCGGCTCTCCGCCGGAAGCGCACCACCGAGGTGAACGTCAGCCTCAAGGTCGTGGGCGGCAAGCGCGTCGTCGAGGACACCGGGGAGGAGGAGCGCGGCCCCCGGCTGGAGCGGCTGGTGCGCTTCCTGGAGGACCAGGAGGAACTGGGGACGGTGGACGATCCCAAACGGTTCTTCCGCGGAGTGCTGCGACTGCGGTGGGGTCCGTTCCCCGCGGACGCGAGCCTGGTGTGGTTCGGCGGGGCGAGCGTCCGTACGGTGATGGGCCTTGGCGGTTCCTCCCATCACGTACTGGGTTCCCCGCCGCCGTCGCAGACGGGGCTGTCCCGGTCGCTGACCCCCTCGCTGCTCGCCGGACTCGCGCGTGACCCGCAGATCCAGGCGCTGGTCGGGATGATCTCCGCGGAGGAGGACCGGCCCGCCCGGACGGGTACGCCGGCGGCCGCGCAGGCCGTGCACCGCGCCAACGAGCTCATGCCCGGTCCGGCGCAGCGGGTGGAGTTCGTCGCCAAACGGCTGCTGCACGTGCCCGGTTCACCGGATGCCGGGCCCGCAGTCCTGCTCGGCACGCCCCTGTACGTTGCGCTGGTGGACTAGGCGGTGTGGGCCCCGGGGGACGTCGTACTCGACGTCTACGAAGTGCGGGAGGTGATCCGTACCGGCGGGATGGGCCTGGTCCACCGCGTCCGGCACCGCGAGTGGGGCATCGACCTGGCCGTGAAGACGCCTCGCCCCGAACTGGTGGCGTCCCCGGCCGACTTGGCCGCTTTCGAGAGCGAGGCGGACGCGTGGGTACGGCTCGGCGCCCACCCGCATCTGGTCAACTGCGTCTATGTGCGGCGCATCGACGGGCTGCCCCGGGTGTTCGCGGAGTGGGTGGACGGCGGCACCCTGGCCGACGCGGTGCGGGAGCGGCGGTTGTACCGCGGCGGCCGGGAAGCGGCGCTCGGCAGGCTCCTCGATGTCGCCGTGCAGGCCGCGTGGGGGCTGGAGCACGCACACCGGCGCGGGCTGGTCCACCAGGACGTCAAACCGGCCAACCTGATGGTGGCCACCGACGGCACCGCCAAGGTCACCGACTTCGGTCTGGCGCGGGCACATCGGTCGGCGGTGGGCCCCGCGCCGGGCGGGCCCGGTGCGGACCCGTCGGTCACCTTCGCCGGAATGACTCCGGCCTACTGCTCTCCCGAGCAGGCGCAAGGCGAACGGCTGAGCGTGGCCAGTGACGTGTGGTCCTGGGCGGTGAGCGTCTGGGAGATGTTCGCCGGCGGAACGCCGTCCCCCTTCGGGCAGGCCGCGGGCCGCGTCCTGGAACAGTTCCTCGCGACCCGCACCGAGGATCCGGACATCCCCTCCATGCCCGAGGCCCTGACCGACACACTGCGGCGCTGTTTCGCCGTGGACCCCGCCGACCGGCCGGCCGGCCTCGACGGGATCGCCCGGGAGCTGACGGATATCTACGCCGACGCCACCGGCGCGTCCTATCCGCGTGAACGGCCCAGCGAGGCACAGCTCCTGGCGGACGGCCTGTCCAACCACGCGCTGTCGCTGCTGGACCTGGGCGATGCCGAGCGGGCCGATGCATTGTGGGACCGCGCGTTGCAGGCCGAGCCGCGCCACCCGCACGCCACGTACAACCGCGGTCTGCGACGGTGGCGGACGGGTGCGATGACCGACCGGGAGCTGATCGTCGACCTGGAGGCGGTCCGCCTCGGCCCGGCCGGCGGGGAGACCGGCCCTCACCTGTTGGCGCTGGTCCACATCGAGCGCGGCGACCGGGACACCGCCGTGCGGCTGCTCACCGAACTGCCGGACACTCCCGACGTCGTGGCGGCCCGTGCCGCGGCCGAAGAACTGCCCCCGGCACGCCCGCCCGCGGTACTGCAGCGCAGCACCCTGATGCGGCGGCCGGTGTTCGCCGTCAGTGCCGACGGGCGTCTGGCGGTGGTCTCTCACCAGATGCGTGACCTGCGTGTGTGGGACCTCGACACGGTCAGGGTCGTGCGGGTGCTGACCGGCCACGAGGCGTCCGTGGAGTCGGTGGCGACGAGCGCGGACGGCCGGATCGTGGTCTCCGGCGACGAGAGCGGCCGGATCCTGCTGTGGGACACCGCCGACGGCACGTGCAGACGGCGCTGGAACCTGCCGCCGCACACCGTGGAAGCAGTCGCGGTGAGTGGGGACGGCGGGACGGTGGCGGTGTCGGGGACGAACGGATACGTGCGGCTGCTCGGTGACACCGAGCGGGTGCTCAGTGAGCCGGTCGAGAACAGCGGCGCCTTCGCCTCCTTCGGCGCGCTGGCGGTCGTCGCCGGCGGGGAGCGCGTGGCGTCCTTCTCCGGATACCGGTGGGTGCTGCGCCTGTGGGACGCACGCAGCGGCGAGTTGCTGGGCGGCAAGGACGAGTTGGACCGGCGCTTCGCCTTCGGCTCGGGGGGCCGCTACGCCCTGGCGCGCACCTGGGGGAAAGCCATTCAGCTGATCGACCTGACGACCGACTCGGTGCGCGACCTGGGAAGCGCGGCCACGTGGGGCGACCACCCGGTCGCAGTCAGCGGCGACGGCCGCATCGCGCTGTCCGCCTCCGAGTACGGCGTGCAGCAGTGGCTGCTGGAAGACAACCGGTGTCTGTCCACGGTTGAGGACGTGAAGGCGAGCGAGGCGGCACTGAGCGCGGACGGCCGGGTCGCCCTGCTCAGCATCCCCCGGGGCGAGTCGGTGGGTGTCGTGTGGCCGTGGCAGCCCGGGCCTCCGGCGCCGTGGAGCTACGCACGCCCCGGCGCCGCCTCCCAGCTCATCGAGGACGCCCGTACCGCGGACGCCGCCCTGGAACGGGCAGCGGCCCTCCTCGACGCCGGGCGCGTCGCGGATGCCTTCGACCGGCTCCAGGCCGTCCGCGCCCTGCCCGGCTACCGGCAGCATCCGCGGCTGCTGCCGCTGTGGCGCCGGGCCGGCGCGCCCGGCCGCCGCTCCGCTTTCGCGGGGCAGTGGCGCGCCCGGACGTACCAGCGGCTGGTCCGCGGCCCGGCCGCGTTCACACCGGATCTGCGCCATGTGGTCGCGGGTTCCTACTTCGGCGTGGTCACCGTCCACGACCTGCACACCGGCCGGGTCACGCAAGCCGACGAAGGGGACGGCGCCGAGGTACGGGAGACGGTGGTCTGCGCCGACGGCCGGCACGCTCTCACCACGGACGTGCACGGCAAGCACCTGGTCTGGGACCTGGCGTCCGCCCGCAAAGTGGCCGCCGTGCACCGGCCGTACCGCGGCGCCCCGTTGCGTCTGGACCCGCCGGACGGCCCGCTGGCCCTCACCGAACACACCGACGGGCTCGGCATTCTGTGGGACCGCTCGGCACAGCGGCCGTTGCACGCGTTCCCCGGCCCACGCGACCGGGTGGCCACCATTTCCGGAGAGGTCCTGGTGCTGGTGACCGGTCGGGGACACACCGAAGTCCTCGAGATCCGGAACGCGCGGTCGGTGCTCACGGCACACCTGCCGCTGTTCGGCGACAGCCTGCACGCCGTGGCCACCCCGGACGGACGTGTCGTCGCTGCCGCACACGGCCCCTTCACCACTCCCGGCGTCGTCTGGCTCTGCCAAGCGGACGGGCCCGGGGTGCGGGAGATCGCGGCCTGCGCCGACACGGTCACCTGCCTCGCGCTGACCCCGGACGGCACTCTGCTGCTGACGGGTGGCCTCGACCACACAGTGCGGCTGTGGGACGTGCGCACCGGCGGCCTGGTGTGCGAGCTGGAAGGCAACACCACCCCCGTGTTCAGCGTGGCCCTGACGGCGGACGGCTGTCATGCCGCCTCGTGCGACAACGAGGGCACGGTGCTGTGCTGGGACCTGGACTGGGAGTACACCCGGCCGCCCGGCTGACCTGTTCCTTGCCGACCGGGAGCACGACGGGATCGACGAGCAAGGACGGCCCAGCCGTGGTTGCGTGGAAGGAGGCGAGAGCTGACTACCGATCCGAGGTGGGCGCGATGCCTGACTTCACGCTCGGCGATCCGCTGGACGACTACCCGGAGGACGTCGTCAAGATGCCGCCCCCCGGTCGTCTTCCGTGCCCTGGCGTGATCCTGGCCGTCTCGGTCCACGACGACCTTCGCGCCCTCGCCGTGCAACACGCAGTACGCAGACGGGGGGAGCACGAGTTTCACATTGTGGAGAGCGACACCATCGCGGGCCGGACGTCGCTGTCCTGGTACTCGCACGGCGACAAAGGTGACCGTCCTCAGCCACGATCCGGTCCACGGCTGTTTGGGCCGACTCCTAGGCCGGCACGTCGAGTTCGAGGACACGCAGCGCTCCCTGTACACGAGTGAGGGCTTCAGCACGGGCTTTGTCACGACCGTCGACATCGTGCATGCTCGCGTGCGCGACATGCTGTCGCAGACGCTCCGGCCTGCGTCAGTGCCTGCTCACCTGCACGGTGCCGGGCGGTGATGATGGTGCCCGGGCCGGACGGCAGCTCCGTGACAGCGGTGAACGATGCTCATGGGTTTCCTTGTTCGGTGGATGGGCTTGTCCCCCACGATTGGGTGCTTCTCGCGCTGAACGGCGGCAGCCATCTCATCGCCGTGTCGGCGGAGATGGCTGCCGGCAGGACCGAACTCGCTGACGCTGTCACACGGCGGCTCAGGGAACGGACGGTGCAGCTACCTCGCGTTCCCAGTCACCGGGTCGGTGTCGTGCTCGGTCCGGGGCGAGTGGCAGAGCGGGCGCGGTCGCCGCCGCGCGTGTCCTCAACGCTGGTTCACGCGCTCGGTCATCCTCCCTTTGCGAAGGGTGAGTACACGGTCGGACTGGGTGGCCAGCTGCTGAGAATGAGTCACGACGACCACGCACTTGTCCTGTTCGTGGGCGAGGTCGCGGAAGGCGTCGACGATGCCCTGGGCAGTGTCCTCGTCGAGGTTTCCGGTGGGTTCGTCGGCGAAGAGGATGTCGACGTCGCAGGCCAGTGCGCGGGCAATGGCCACCCGCTGCTGCTGGCCACCGGACAGCTTCATGACGCTGCGGGTGACCATCGGCTTGTCCAGGCCGACGCTGTCCAGCAGATGAAGAGCGTGGGACTTGCGGCTTCCCTGGGCGGGCTTGGCTCCGGTGATCTCCATGGCGCAGACGACGTTCTGCAGGGCGGTCATGTACGTGAGGAGGTTGTACTGCTGGAAGATCGTTGCGGCGTGCTGGTTGCGATAGCGTCCCAGGCCCAGTTCCTTGAGGTCGCGGCCTTCGAAGCTGATGGCGCCGCTTGTCGGGGTGTCGAGGCCGCTGGCGAGGCTGAGCAGGGTGGTCTTGCCGCTGCCGGAGGGCCCCAGGATCGTGTAGAACACACCGCGTTCGAAGGAGTAGTCGATGTCCCGCAGGACCGTGGTCCTGCGGCGCTGACCCAGGTAGGTGTGGCTGACCCGGTGCAGTCGGAGGAGGGACGCGGGCTCGGTGGCGTTGGTCATGAGGGGTCACTTACCGTTCGTGAGGATGGAACGAGGGGTGAGGCGCAGCACGGAGGCCGCCGGGATCGCGGTGGCGAGCAGGCCGATGCCGAGCCCGATGCCAGTGACGGTGACGAGATCCTCGGGCGTCAGCACCACGGTGATCTTGTCGATGGGGTCGGCGTTCTCCACGGGCCGGTCGTCGGGGTCGATGCCCTCGCCCACGCCTGTGCTGCCGGGACGGGGCGGCTGCCAGGCGTCGATCTTCTTCTGGGCTGCGGTTGCTTCCCTGCCGAGCAGTGACTGGCCCGCGCTCTGTGTCAGCTGCGGAGCGAAGACAGACGCGAGCACGATGGCCAGAGCGGCCACCACAGTGATCTCCAGGGCCTGCTGAGTGATGAGCTTCCACCTCTTTTCGCCCATGGACAGCAGCACGCCGTACTCCATGCGGCGCTGCTTGACGGCGAGATTGACGAGGAGCGAGAGGACGGCGGCGCCGGCAAGGCCGATCAGCCACATGGAGAGTGTGGCGGTGGAGCTGATGCTCTTGAGCGGTCCGGTCATCTGCTGCACGGCCTTGTCATTGACGTCGAGCTTGAAGCCTTCCAGCGCGGAGCCGGCAGTCGCTTCGGCCTCCTCCCTGAATGCCTCCTGGTCATCGGGGTCAGTCAGAAGGAAGGTGGCCCGGGTGATCCCCTGAGCCCCGCCACCGGGAGTGCTGAGCGTGGTGAGGCCACCGACCGTGCCGTAGATCATGTTGGCCGGGTTGACGTAGTGCTCGGGTTCCAGCTCGGTGCCCGGGCGCGGGTCGCGGAAGATGCCGGCCACGGTGAACTGCCCTGTGGTCTTCTCGTCGTTCCCGGTCAGGGTCAGTTTGTCTCCGGTGCGCAGGCTGTTCTTCTCAGCCAGGCGCTCCTCGATCAGAATCCGCTTCTTGTCCCTGTCGGCGGCGGTGAGATGCTGCCCGGAGAGAAGCTTGAACTTGCCGCTGCGGAAGTCGGCAAGCAGTGCGGATTCGAGGAGTCCGATACCCGCGGTGCCGCCGGGCCCCATCGAGCCTTCCACGCCGTCGGTGACGAGTCCTGCGTCTCCCTCGAGGATCACCCGGTCCCACATGGAGTAGGTGTATTTCTGGACCTGGGGCAGCTTCCCGATCTTCTCGACCACTGCGGAGTCGATCGTCGGTGCCTGTCCGATGCTCCCCTGCGCCTCCATGTCCATGCCGAGGTTGACCTCTGCGCCCACCGACCGTTTGGCGTCCAGTTCGGCCCGAGCGGTCGCCGCGTCGATCAGTACGCCGGCCATCACCATCAGGGAGATGACGAGGAACGTGGCGAAAGTGATCAGCGTTCGGCCCTTACGGGCCCACAGGCTGAGGCCTGCACGTTTGACGAAATTCATGAAGGTGGACTTTCTGGGTTCGTGCCGGCAGCGAGCTATTCGCTGTCGGCCAGGATCGAGCGGGGGTGCAGGCGGAGAATCCCGATGCCCGGGATGACAGTGGAGACCAGGCAGATGCCGAGGCCGAGGCCGGCGACCTTTCCTACGTCGGCGGACTCGACGCGTACGGTGGGAGGAGTGATCCGCGCGTCCTGCACACCCGCCACCACGGTGTTCTGCTGCGGGGAGTCCAGCAGGGCATCGCCCATGGACGGTCCGGCGACATGCCCCGCCGCCGCGGCGAAGGCGACTGCGGGCAGGCACACCACCGCGGCCTCCACGACGTGCTGAAAGACGAGCTTCCACTTCTTCTCGCCCAGCGACAGCAGCACTCCGAGCTCATGGCGCCGCTCCCGGATCTGCGACATCACGATCAGGCAGAGAATCAGTGCGCCGGCCAGGGCGATGACCCAGACGATCAGGCCGGCGAAGGCGCCGACCCTCTGAATGGGACGGACTTGGTCCCGGTACGCCTTGTCGTTCACGCGGAAGTCGAAGTCCTCGGTACCGAGCAGCTTCTTCGCCGCGGCGTGCAGACGCTCGGACTGCTCGGGTGAACCGACCCTGAAGACCGCTTCCTCGAGAACGGCGGCACCACTGCTGAGCCTCTCCAGGACGGGCGTCGGCACGTAGAGGGCGTTGCCGGGCAGTTCGTTCGCGGGCGTCCACTGGGACGGGTCCTGCCTGGGGTCCTGGAACACGCCGAGGACCTTCACCGAGACTTGTCGCTCGCCATCGGCGGACCGCAGCCGGACCGTGTCGCCGAGCTCGAGGCCGTTCTTCTCGGCCAGGCGCTCCTCGATCACCGCAACTCGGCGGCCGGCGTCCCCAGGGACGATCCCACGCCCGGAGATGATCTTCGTCGATCCGTACGAGAAGGGCAGCAGCATGCCCAGGTCCCGCACGCCTCGCACCGCCAGCGGCCCCTCTTCCTCCTCGGTGCCCCGGTTTCCGCGCGGCGTCGGCTCCGGTGAGACGAGCGGCTCGAAACCGTGCGCGTCGGCGGTCAGCGGGAGCAGCGGGTTGTACCGCGTCACGGGCGGCTCGGAGCCTATTCGGCCCGCCAGGGCCGGGGTCAGCCGTTTGCTGCGAACCGTCACATCGACCCCTATCGTGCGCTGCGCTTCGGCCTCCTGGCGCGCGGCGGACGCCTCCAGCAGAAAACCGCCGAGGAGCAGGGAACAGATCACAACGAAAATGCCGAATAGCGCGGCGGTACGGGATTTCCTGGAACGCAGGCTTATCCCGGCCCGCTTGACGAAGTTCATGCGGGCAGTAGAGCAGGCGGTCCTTTGCAGGAGGATAAACGTGTTACAGCGACATAAAGGCGGTCCACGGCTGCACCGGACTCCGACGACGTCTTTACACGGCTGCGAACCCGGCCCTGGTTTCGCCGTCGGCTTCCTCGTCCTGGCCCTCCGTGCCGGACTGGCCGGCTGGTGGCCGGCCGGAAGGGCTTGAGCCCGGTCGCCTCGATGACCGAGACCGCGCGCCGCATCTGCGAGCGGAGCCAGCGCCAGCGCTTGCGCCTCACCGGCCCCGACGAAGAAGAGATGACCACCTGTGTGGCTGTGGTGCACGGCGTTGCGGATGACGTTGGCGAGCAGGCACATCACGCGACACCGAGTGCCGAAGCCCGCCCGACCGGCGGACACACGGTCCGTCCGGAATGCGCCTGACCGCCGGGACGGACGCAGTCACCGGGGGTCAGGTGGAGGAACCAGCCTGCCGCGCCGCAGCGGCATTCCGGTCACGGCGCGACTGGGTCCTACCTTGGCCAGCGGTCACACGGGCAACAAGCCCGTAACCGGCAAGGTACGTTTTCCCCCATGGAAAGCTCTCGGCGTTCTGGTCGCCCCTGGTCCAAGAGCCGTTCCGCCATGGACGACCTGCAGTTCTTCCACGTGGTCGCCTCGAGCGAGACGCTGACGGCGGCGTCGCGGGAACTCGGTTGCTCCCTGCCCGTCGTCAGTAAACGTCTCAGCGCGCTGGAGCGCCGCCTGGCGGTCCGGCTCGTTCAGCGCGGCGCCCGTCGACTCGTACTGACTTCGGAGGGCGAACTGTACGCGGCGCGCGTCGAGGCGATCCTCGAGCAGGTTCGCGAACTCGAGGACACGATCACCGACACAGCCGGGGCCTTGCGTGGGTCGCTGGTCGTGGAAGCCACGCTCGGCCTCGGCCGCACGCACATCGCGCCGTTGCTGGGCGAATTCGCCGCGGCGCACCCGGAACTTCACGTCCGGATGCAGACGTCCGCGCTGCCTCTACGGCCGCACCAGCGTGAGTTCGACGTGGCCGTCCACGTGGGTATACCGCCTGACTCCTCGCTGCGCATGCGGCGCCTGGCCAAGAACCGGCGTGTGCCCTGCGCGGCACCGTCCTACCTCGCCGAGCACGGCACACCGGCCGCCATCGAGGATCTGGCCCACCACAACTGCATCGTGCTGCGGGAGAACGAGAGCGATTTCTCGCTCTGGCGCTTCGGAGACACGGACCGTCCCCGGCATGTGCGGGTCCACGGCAGTCTCTCGAGCAACGACGGTGACGTGGTGACCGGCTGGGCCCTCGAGGGCCGCGGTGTGATCATGCGGTCGGAGTGGCACGTCAGGCCACATCTGGAGCGCGGGGAACTCGTCCGGGTCCTGCCGCATCTGGCGACGCCGGCCGCCGACATCTACGCCCTCCTGGAGGAGGACGGTCATGTCCCGCGACGTGTCAGCGCACTCATCGACCACCTCGCCACCCGGCTCCCGCTGCGCCTGGAGCACGCCAAGGGCCGGTCCTCGGTCACGCCGAGCGCCGATTGATCCCTCTGCCCGGTGACCGGTGTACCTGACGGTGCCGGAACCGACCCGTCAGAAAACCCTCAAGTCACCTGTGCGGCGGTCGTCAGGCCCACTCAGAAGGATGTGGCGAGTCGTCCTCCGCACAGTGAGGGGATCGTTGATGGCTACGCTCTCGTAGTGACTGGGCGCGCCGGCTGCCCGCCTGTGTCGCCCCAAGGGCGTCCGGCTGCCGCACGACAGCTGGTCGTACATGGCCAAGACCACGGCCGCCACAGGGCTGCTCCGCGCCACCGACGTGGAGCACATGTGGCTGCCGCTCTCGCACGTCTTCGGCAAGGCGTTGACCTCCACCCACATCGAGGTCGGCCATGTCGTCACCGTCGACGGCCGCGCCGAAAGGATCATCGAGAACCTCCCGGTGGTCCGGCCGACGAACATGGCGGCCGACCGCGAGATCACGCCGAGTCCGAAGGTGAAGCGGCCGGTGGTCGAACGCCCGTACCGGGACCTCCTCGACGAAACGCACCGGGGTACACGCGAGGCGTAGGGCGGGCACACGCCTCTGAGCAGGAGCCGGAGACTCAGATAGACAGCCCAGGTTGTACACCCTGGGCTGTCTATCTACCCTGAGGACATGACGCGGGCGGACGAGGAGCACGTGACCGAGGCGGCCGTTCAGGCTGCCGGCGACATCTGGGTGGTGTTCGGCCGCCTCCGTCGCAAACTACGCACCCTGGAGGCGGCCGAGGAGGGGGCGGTCCGAGACGGAGGCAGGGAGCGGGAGCCGTCCCCGCCGCAGAGTTCCGTCCTGCGCCGCCTCGACAGGAGCGGTCCCGCCTCCGCCAGTGAACTCGCCGCTGCCGAAGGCGTACGGCCTCAGTCCATGGCCAAGACAGTCATCGCCCTCGAGGAGGCCGGGCTCGTCTCGCGCAGCCCGGACCCCGCTGACGGGCGGCGGCAGGTCGTCTCGCTCACTGCCCGGGGGCGCGAGCGGCGCAGGGGCGAGCGCCTCGCGCGTCAGGCGTGGCTCGCCCACGCCTTGCAAGAACACGGCACCGAGGAGGAGGTGCGGGCGGTCATCACCGCCATGGCGCTGCTCGACAAGGTGGCGCAGGCGTGACGCGGACCGCTGCGCAACGACAGCGTCGGGGAGAGAAGGACGGCTTCGACCGTCGCCTGATCGCACCGATGATCCTGGGGTCGATCCTCAACCCCGTCAACTCCTCGATGCTCGCGGTCGCGTTGGTGCCCATCGGGCGCGCCTTCGGCGTGCCGCCCTCGCAGACGGCGTGGCTGGTATCGGGCCTCTATCTCGCGACGGCCGTCGGTCAGCCGGTGATCGGCCGGCTGGTCGACGCGTTCGGTCCGCGCCGGCTCTATCTGCTGGGCACGGCGCTGGCCGGCCTCGCCGGGCTGCTCGGCACGCTCGCTCCGAACCTGTGGGTCCTGGTCGCCTCCCGCGTCCTCCTGGGATTCGGCACCTCGGCGGCATTCCCGGCGTCCATGTCGCTGCTGCGGTCCGAGTCCGAGCGAACGGGCCGGAGGAACCCGAGCGGCGTCCTCGCCGCACTGTCGATATCCAACCAGGTCATCGCCGTCGTCGGCCCGGCCCTCGGCGGCCTGCTGATCGGCACGGGCGGCTGGCATCTGATCTTCGGCATCAACGTGCCGCTGTCCCTCATGTGCTGTGTCCTGGGCGCGCTGTGGCTGCCCCGCGCGACGCCCTCGGGCGGGCCGCCGCACATCGATGTTCCGGGCATGCTGTGGTTCGCGGGATCACTGACCGCGTTCATGCTCTTCCTGATGAACCCGGCGGTCGCACACTGGTACCTGCCGGTGCTCGGTCTGGCCGCGGGCGCGGTGTTCGTCCGCCGCGAACTCGGCGTCGGGCAGCCCTTCATAGATCTTCGGGTCCTCGGCGGCAACGTACCGCTGCTCGCCACGTTCGCCCGCCAGTGCCTCGCCTACACCACGTCGTACGCCTTCTTCTACGGCTACAGCCAGTGGCTCCAAGAGGGTCGAGGACTCAGCGCGTCGCAGGCCGGGCTGCTGCTGGTGCCGCTGCCGGCGACGGCCATCGGTGTCACCGTACTCACGGGGCGCCGGAGCCGGGTGCGGGGCAAGCTCGTCGTCGGAGCGCTGTTCCAGTGCCTCGGCTGCGCGGCGTTGCTGCTGCTGCACGACGACAGTCCGGTCTGGCTGCTTGTCGCGCTCAGCGCGGTGGTCGGCATCCCGCACGGGCTGATCGGACTGGTCAACCAGAACGCCCTGTACGCACAGTCCGACCCGGCCCGCATGGGCTCGTCCGCGGGGCTGCTGCGCACCTTCATGTACGTCGGCGCACTGTTCGCGGCGGCGGCGAACGCCATGTTCTTCCGCGACGGCGCCACCAGTTACGGACTGCACACCATGGCCTGGTCACTCATCGGCGTGGCCGCTGTGTTCCTGGTCCTGTGCGCGGCCGACCGGTCGCTGGGCCGCCTCGGCACCACACCGCGCGACATGGCCTTCCGGTCGGAAGTTCGTGGTTGACCAGATGAGTTAACGGAGATAACTTATCGCCCCTCACTCAGATGGGAGCATCCCGTGCCCACACTCGCAGCCGAGGACGTCTATGCACTCGCGCCGTACGCCCGGACCCTAGGAGTCGTGTTCGACGAGATGACGGCAGCCGGCGTCCGCGCCACGCTGGCCCACGATCTCTCACTCTCCACGGTGGGCGGTGGTCTCCACGGAGGAGCGCTGATGGGCCTCGCCGACGTGAGCGGTGCCGTGTGCGCCGCGCTCAACGGTCCGGCCGGGTCCGCACCGGCCACCGTGGAGTCGACCACGCACTTCCTTCGGCCGGCCCACACGGACGTCGTTGCCACGGCTCGTCCCCTCCGGGTGGGACGCAACACCGTCATCGAAGTCGACGTGCACGACACCGAGGGCGAGCTGTGCGCCCGGGTGACCCAGGTGGTCACCGCCGTCAAGCCGAAGTGACCGGCTCCCGCGTTCGCGCCGCCAAGGGCCAGGGCGGCCTGCTCCGCGAGCAGCTTCTCGACATCGCCGGTCAACTGCTCGAAGACGGTGGTGCCGACGCGCTGACGATTCGCGCCGTGGCGAGCAGCGCGGGCGTCACACCGCCTGCCGTCTACCTCCACTTCGCCTCGAAGAGGGAACTCGTCCACGCCACGTGCCTGCGGGTGTGGAGCTCGCTGTTCGCCGAGTTGGAAGCGGTGGCCCGGGAGCTCCCGGATCCGGTGACAGCGCTCTACGAAACCTGCGTCGCCTACATAGTCTTCGGGCTTCGCCATCCCTCCCAGTACCGACTGGTGATGGACGGCGAGGCCACCGAGGCCAGTCGCCAGAACGCGGACGCGTGTTTCCGGTACTTCCGTGACAAGGTCGCAACCTGCGCCGATGCCGGAGTACCAGTGGAGAGCACCACTGAAACGGCCAGACTGCTGTGTGCCGGCATGCACGGTGCGGTCAGTCTTCTTATCCAGCAGGAACGCGATGACGCATGGCCCTCGGACCCCGCTCGCTATGCCACCCGGGCGGCGTCCTCAGCCGTGCACGGCGCTCTTCTCACCGCATCCCACGCGCCCCGGCCCTCGATGTCCACCGTGATGCGGTAGGGCTGACTCCGGCGCGAAGGCGGGCACCGGTTCAGGAGCGGGGCGTCACGGTTTCACCGGCGTGGGGCGGCCGTGGAGCCCCGCTCGACCAGACTGGTGCGCAGCAGAGTCCGCTTGCGGCTGCCGCCGACGATGCGGTCCACCAGCATGCCGGCGGCCTGCCGGCCCTTTTCCACGATGGGCTGGTGGATCGTGGAGAGGCCGGTCAGGGCGGCCACGGGGGCGTCGTCGTAACCGATCACCGAAAGGTCGTCCGGTACCGCCGTCCCACGGTCGCGCGCCACGCGCACGGCCGGTGTACGGCCTGCAGGCGCGCGTCCTGCAGACGCCCGACGGTCCTCCTCACCAGGACCTCCGTGGCGACGCCCTCCCGGTCGAGGCGACCACCGTCAGTGGTCCGCCAGTTGCCCGGTGACCAACGCCGTGGTCTCCCGTACGGTCTGCCGCAGCCATCGGTGGGCCGGGTCGTCGTCTACGCGGGGATGCCAGGCCATGCCGTAGGGAAATGGCGGGAGTTCGTCGGGAGCCTCGGCCATGCGGTAGTCGGGGTGATCGGCGTAGGCCAGTGCGCTGCGGCGCGGGAGAGCGGCGATGAGTTCCGTACCGGGGAGAGCACCGGCCGCGGCGGAGAAGTACGGCACCCTCAAGCCGGTACGGCGGCGCAGCCCGTGCTCGTCCAAACGGCGCTCGACCATGGTCTGACCGTCGGCGAGGACGGTGATGACGACGTGCGGATGCGCGATGAAGTCCTCGATGCTCAACCGCTCGGCGGTGACGGGATGGTCCCGCGCCAGGAGGCAGACGAACTCCTCCTCGAAGAGCGTCTGCCAGCGCAGGGAAGGGGGTGCCGTGACACCGGCGATCACCAGGTCCGCGCGGCCCTGTTCGACGTCGGTGAAGGACTGGTCGCTCAACGGGGCGACGCTGAAGGTGATGCCCGGTGCCTCACGGACGAGACGCGGCAGCAGGCCGGGGCCGAGCGCGGAGGTGGCGTAGTCGGTGCAGTGGATGCGGAGTTGGCCGGTGGCCTTGGCGGGGTCGAAGGTCTCACCGCGCAGCAGCATCTCCAGTCGCGGCAGGATCACGGCGAGTTCCGACTGTATCTCCCGGCCGCGGCGGGTCGGCTCGTACCCGCTGGGTGTCCGCACCAGAAGCTCGTCGTCGAAGGTCTCCCTGAGGCGTTGCAGCACACGACTCATGGCCGACTGACTCAGGTGGTACCGGTCGGCGGCCCGCGTCACATGCCTCTCCTCGAGGAGCACCGCCAGCGCTTCGAGGAGGTTGAGGTCGACATTCCGCAGAAGTGACACGCACCCACGGTAGCGCTCACATGCAGGTCACGCATGCACCGCAGGCTGGATGACCGTCATCATGCGTCGAGCGCATGGCGAACATTCCCATTTGGCGTTGGACGAATGCCGCGCGGGAGGCCCAGGCTCGGTCTCATCCCACCGAACCCGCATACGAGGAGTCGTTCGCCCATGCCCGAACACAGCAGGCGCAACGTCCTGAAATCGGGGGGCGCCGCAGCAGCGGCCGTGATGGCCCCGCTCCCGGACGGCCCCCGGACCGCGACCGCGCCCCATCAGGTCCGGCAGGCGGCACAGCCCAAGGCGGTCATCGACCTCACGCTGGAGGTCAATGGGAAACGGCACCGCTTGGAGGGAGTCGAGGCCCGGGTCACCCTGCTCGACGCCCTGCGTGAGCGGGCCGGGCTCACCGGCGCCAAGAAGGGCTGCGACCGAGGTGAGTGCGGCGCCTGCACCGTGCTCGTCGACGGGCGGCGCATCAAGGCGTGTCTGACGCTGGCGGTCATGCAGGACGGACGCTCCATCACCACCGTCGAGGGGCTCGCCCGCGGGGAGCGGCTTCACCCGGTGCAGGAGGCCTTCATACGGCGTGATGCCTTCCAGTGCGGCATCTGCACGCCAGGGCAGATCATGTCGGCGGTGGCCTGCATCGAGGAGGGCCACACCGGTTCCGAGGACGAGATCCGTGAGTGGATGAGCGGCAACCTGTGCCGCTGCAGCTGCTACCCGAACATCGTCGACGCGGTCGCCGACGCGGCCAAGGCGGTGCGGCGATGAGGGACTTCTCCTATGTCCGCCCGGATGCGGCGGCCGAGGCCGTACGCCTGGTCGCCCGCAGCGCGGACGCGACGTTCGTCGCGGGCGGTACGGACCTGCTGAACCTGATGAAGGACGGTGCCGAGGACCACGCACTGGTGGTCGACATCAGCCGGCTCCCCCTCGCCGGCATCGAGGAGTCCGGAGGGCGGCTGCGCATCGGCGCCCTGGCGCCGATGGCGGACGTGGCCCTGCACCCGCTGGTCCGCAAGCGGCTGCCGCTACTCTCCCAGGCACTACTCGCGAGCGCCTCGCCGCAGGTCCGCACCATGGCGACGATCGGGGGCAATCTGCTCCAGCGCACCCGCTGCTGGTACTTCCGCGGTACGGGCTTCGCCTGCAACAAGCGTGAGCCGGGCTCGGGTTGTGCCGCTCTGGAGGGCCGCAGCCGCCAGCACGCCGTACTGGGCGGCGGCGACCACTGCATCGCCGTTCACCCCTCCGATCTCGCGGTCGCCCTGCGCGCCCTGGATGCCACGGTGCACACGCTCGGCCCGGACGGCGCCCGCACCGTCTCCGTCGCCGACTTCTACCGGGAACCCGGCGACACGCCCCACGTCGAGAACGCGCTGCGACACGGTGAACTGATCACCGCGGTCGAGGTGCCGCTGCCCGCCGCCGGAACCCGCCAGCGCTACCTCAAACTGCGGGACCGTGCCACGTTCGAGTTCGCCGTCGTGTCCGTCGCCGCGGTGCTGCAGACGCGCGGCCGGGTCGTCGAGGAGGCACGCCTCGCCTTCGGCGGCATCGCCACCCGCCCCTGGCGCTCCGCCGAGGCCGAGGCCGCGCTGCGAGGCGGGCCGCTGACGGAGCGGACCATCGAGGCGGCCGGGCGCGTCCTGGTCCGGGACGCCAGGCCCCGCGAGGACAACGAGTTCAAGGTCGAGCTGGTGCAGCGCGCACTCCAGGACGTACTCGGCCGCTACACCGGAGGTTCCCGATGAACACCGACGTCGTCGGCCGGCCGCTGTCCCGCGTGGAGTCCCGGCTGAAGGTGACCGGTGCGGCCGAGTACACCGCGGACGTCCGCGTCCCCCGGCTGCTGCACGGGTACATGGCCATGAGCACCATCGCCCGCGGGCGCATCACCAGGATCGACACCCGCGCCGCCGAGGCCGCCCGCGGGGTCGTCGCCGTCTACACCCATGCGACCATGCCGCGGCTGAAGCGGCCCACCTACCGGCCGTTCTTCAAGCCCTTCATCCCCATCCAGTCACCCGAGATCCACCACGCGGGCCAGCCGGTCGCCCTCGTCGTCGCACAGACGCTGGAGCAGGCCCAGCGGGCCGCGGAGCTGATCGAGGTCGAGTACGAGGAAACAGGCCGTCCACTGGGCGAGTTGGCGAGGGGCGAGCCGTTCCTGACGCCCACCGGACCGGACGGCCCCAACACCTTCGAGCGGGGTGATGTCGCCGAGGGCATGGCCCGGGCCGACGTCCGTGTCGAGGCCGAGTACACGATCCCCATGCACCACCACAACCCGATCGAACCCCACGCCACCACCGCCGTGTGGAAGGGCTCGAAGGTGACGGTGTACGAGACCACACAGGCCCTGGGCAACACCCAGCACGTCGTCAGCGAGGCCCTGGACGTGCCGCTCGACGACGTCCGGGTGATCTCCCGCTACCTCGGCGGTGGATTCGGCTCCAAGGGACCGGTCTGGGCCCACACCGTCCTGGCCTGCGCCGCCGCCCGTGCCGTGGGGAGGCCGGTCAAGCTCGTACTGACCCGGGCGCACATGTACACCTCCAACGGACACCGCGCCGAGACCCATCAGAGGATCAGCGTCGGTGCCACCCGCGACGGCCGGATCACCGCGCTCGACCACGTGAGCACCCAGCAGGTCACCCGGGGCGACGTCGCCCTGTTCAACAGCAGCGAGCCGATCCGCATGCTGTACGACATCCCCCATCTGTCCAACGTGCAGCGCACCGTACGCCTGGACCTGCCCACCCAGAGCTTCATCCGGTCCCCGGAGGCATGCTCCAGCCACGCCCAGGAAGCGGCGCTGGACGAACTCGCGCACGCCCTGAAGCTCGACCCGGTCGAGCTACGCAAGCGCAACTGGAGCAGCCGCAACATGGCGGACGGCGAGGAGTGGGGCAGCAACTACCTGCGTGACTGTTACGACCGCGCAGCGTCGATGTTCGGCTGGTCCCGGCGCGACCCGCGCCCTCGCTCCATGCGCGACGGCGGCGAACTCGTCGGCTGGGGCATGGCCACCTCCGCCCACACCGCCGGCGGCCGCCCGGGATCCGGGGCCCGCATGACCTTCGACGTCCGCGGCAGGGCGCGCATCCAGGTGGGCACCCATGACCTCGGCACCGGCACGTACACCGTCATGACGCAGATCGCCGGCGAGGTGCTCGGGATCCCCGTCTCCGACGTGACGTTCGAACTCGGGGACAGCGCCTTCCCCCAGAGTTACGCCTCGGGCGCCTCCACCACGGCCCCCGGTGTCGGCAGCGCCGTCAACCGCGTGTGCAGCGCCGCCCGCACGGCCGTCATCGAGATGGCCGTGTCCCAGCCCGGCTCCCCGCTGCGCGGCGTCCCCGCCGACCGGGTGGACACCGGAGACGGCCACCTCTTCGACACCGCCGACCGCAGCTCGCGGGTCAGTTACCGGTCGGTGATCGGACACGGCGGCACACCCCTGCACTTCGAGGTGGACCCCGTCGACACACCGCTCGGTTACTCGACCGGAGCCGTCTTCGTGGAGGTGCGCGTCGACCCCCTGCTCGGCCGGGTCCGCGTGACCCGTGTGGTGGGCTGCTACGACCCGGGCACCGTCCTCAACCGCAAGACGGCGCGCAGCCAGGCCCTCGGCGGCATCATCTGGGGCATCGGCTTCACCCTCTTCGAGCACACCCTCGTCGACCCCGCCACGGCCAGGATCGTCAACCCGAACCTGTCCGGGTACCTGATACCGGTCAACGCCGATGTCCCCGACATCCAGGTGCAGTTCATCGACCGGCCCGACCCCGCCAGCGACGCCCTGGGCGCCCGCGGCTTCGGCGAGACACCGATGACCGGGGTCACCGCCGCGATCGTCAACGCCGTGTTCCACGCCACCGGCAAACGCGTGCGTGACCTGCCCCTCACCCAGGACAAGCTGCTGTGACCCGCGACCACGACCTCTGGTACGCCCTGTACGACGCCTGGTCGTCCGGCCGGACCGCCGCGCTGGCCACCGTCGTGGACACCTTCGGTTCCGCTCCGCGGCCGACGGGGTCGTCCATGCTGCTCACGCCCGAGGGCCAGGTGGTGGGGTCGGTGTCGGGCGGCTGTGTGGAGGGCGACGTTCTCGAACGGGCCCGGGAGTCGGTGCGGGACGGCACCCCGCAGCGGGCGACGTACGGCATCAGCGACGACGACGCCTTCGCCGTGGGTCTGACCTGCGGCGGCACCTTGGAGGTGTACATCGAGCCCGTCGACAGGCACGCCTTTCCCGGGCTGGGCGAGGTGGTCGAGTCCGTGCGGGCCGGCGTCCCCGTCGCCGTCGTCACGGTACTGGAGCACCGCGGGCCGCGGTCGGCGGGCGCCCCTGTGGTGATCCACATCGACGGCCGTGACGACGACCTGTGCCCGCCGGGCCTGCCGGCCGGCGTCCTGGACGAGGCACGCGCACTGCTGCGCGCCGGTGACAGCGGACTGCTCCACCACGCGTCCGAGGGCCTCAGCGTCTTCGTGCGCTCCCTGTCACCGCCGCCCCGGATGCTGCTGTTCGGGGCCGGTGACATTGCCGCGGCTCTCGCCTCGGTCGGCCGCACCCTGGGCTACGAGGTCACCGTCTGCGACGCACGGCCGCTGTTCACCACCGCGGAGCGGATGCCGGACGCCCACGAGGTCGTCGTGGCCCGGCCGGACGCCTACCTGGCCCGTGAGGCGGCGGCCGGGCGGGTCGACTCGCGGACGGTCGCCGTGTCCTTCAGCCACGATCCCCGGTTCGACATCCCGCTGCTGGAGGCTGCGTTGGGACTCGATGTCGCGTTCGTGGGCGCCCTGGGGTCGCGCCGTACCCATGCGCGTCGCGCTCGTGCGCTCGCCGAGACGGGCGTGTCCGCGCAGGCCCTGGCCCGGTTGTCCTCTCCGGTCGGTCTCGACCTGGGCGGCCGCTCACCCGCGGAGACGGCCGTCTCGATCGCCGCCGAGATCATCGCGGCGCGCCACGGAGGTGGAGGCGAACGGCTCTCCCGACGTGCGGGCCCGGTCCATCGCGGGCCGGCCGTGGGAAACCGCGGCTGAGCGGGCCCGCGAGGTCCCCCTCGACAGCCGGGCCGGGGCGCTCGCACTTCCCCCGCCCCGGACATCACCGTCACGGGGTCAGGGAGCTATCCCCACACCGTCGATCCGGCTCCAGGCGCGCTCCTGGGCCGCGGTCATGGCGGGCCACTTGTCGACGCCGGGCAGCGGTGGGCCGCACGGCGGGGGCCGATGTGACGGGTGCGCTGCCGAGTGTTCCCAGACACGCGACGGCGAGCGCCGCGGCCGGCAGCGGCCGGCAGCGCCCGGCGGCGCCGGGCCCCGGAGCGGCCCTTGGCGGGCGGGTGCACGGGCGGTCCGGAGGGGGGCGCGGCGGGTGTCGGCACGGAACTGCTCCTTCGGATGAGGGATGTGCGGGGATCGCTGAGGCACGTGGTGCGTCCGGCATCCGCAATGGCGGGGCGACGTCGACGTGGTCGGGACCGGCCAGGGGCGCGCCGGTGTGAGCCGAGGCCCGTCGGGTCCGGCGGTCGCCGCCCCGGTGAGCGGACGCCGGCGCGGAGGGTGCGGAGCCCGGAGGGAAGCGGGCCGTTCCACGGGGCCGACCGGTCCCGGTCGTTCCGAGGACGTGCCGAGAGCCGGCCGACGGTGGCCGCGGTCAGTCCGACGGCCCCGTGAGGGTCCGGTCCGGTACGGGGAGCATCGCCAGCGGGACGTGGTGCTGGCCGGAGTGGACGTCGCGGTCACGGAGCGAGGCCTGGCTGACCGGGCGCGGGAAGGAGATCTTGACGACGTTCAGGGACGGGATGCGGAACATCTGGATGTCGTCCTCGTCGACTCCGTACAGCTCGGCGATCCTGCGCTCGTTGAGGAACGACGGGTCGGCGGCGACGGCGTAGCCGTGCGTGTCCCGCATGAAGAGCTCCATGGTGACCCAGAAGGGTCCGGCGTTCTTGGACCGGACTTCGTGCGCGAGGTCCGCGAGGGTGGTGGGGGCGTTGTCAGCCACGGTGCGGGGCCTCCTCGATCTCGATGCGGAACATGTCGGTGGGGCTGGTGGTGTCGACGACGTGGTTGAGCACGAACTCGTAGGCGGGCCCGCGTTCCGTCTCGGCCGGTGAGGTGGCGAACGCGAGGCTGGGCAGGTAGCTCATGTCGGGCGTCGGCAGGTGCAGCATCAACGGGTTGGCGACCTTCGCCACGGCGGTGGCGGTGCTCTGGTCCGGAGCGTTGACGAGGAGCATGACCCCCACCTCACGCGGCGCCCCCTGGGCCGGCTCGAGGTGCCCCAGTACGGCGTTGTAACCGTAGAGACGCACGTCGAACGCGTATTTGTCCTCGCTCAGGCCGAGGGTCTGTTCCACGCGCCGCGTGGTGATCGTGTGCAGGAGATCCACCCAGTCGTCGATGTGCTCGAGGATGTGCGGGTCGCGGATCGCGGTGAACGACATGGTCTCGTAGCCGGTGACACGGGCGCCTTCGAGCTTGACGGTGTGCTGGTCGGCGACGTGGAAGCGCGAGCCCTCGACACGCACCCGGCGGTCGTCGAGCGCGGTGTAGGTGGCCTCCCGGACGTCGAGGGTGCCGTCGGGCTCACGCATCTGGAAGGGGTTCACCGTCTCGTAGAGCATGTGGGCCGCGACGAGGATCGGGGTGCAGGCGATCGCCGGGTCGAGCGGTTCGATGGTGAAGCCGTCGGCGTCGATGGTGGCCAGCACTCCCCCGGCCCGGGGGTCGGTGGTGCACTGACCGCCGCATTCGATGATCTTGCCGGCGTGCCAGGCGGGTCCGGCGGGCATGCCCTTCATCAGCGGGTAGGCGGCCGCGACGGCCGTGTCGGTGGCGCGTCCGGCGAGCACCACCTGGGCCCCGGCCTCCAGGGCGGCGACGATGGGTTCGTGTCCCATCATGGCCACGATGTGCGTACAGCTCTCGAGTGTCTCCGCCTTCAGCTCGCCCAGGGGCGGCAGGGCGTGGATGCGGCCCGCGTCCAGATGCCCGACGAGGGTGCCGGCCTCCTGTTCGCTGTAGATGCGGGCGACCCGTAGACCGAGCCCCTCGTCGGCCAGGATGTCGGCGGTGATCCCGGCGATCCAGTCCACGCCGGCGTCGGTGCCGCTGGTGCCGCAGGAGCCCACGATCAGCGGGATACCGGCCCGCGCTGCCGCTTTGAGCAGGACGCGCAGGTCGCGGGCGACGGCGGCACGCGTGGTCTTGGGCTGTGCGGATCCCAGGTAGTAGGGGCCCGAGTCGGTGCTCCCCGCGTCCACGGAGATCACGTCGGCACCGAGCGCCAGGCCGCGCTCGATGGTGGCTTCGGGGAAGCCGGCGCCGAGCATGCCGGTCGGCGCCAGCACTTTGATGCTGTCGACCCGTTCGTGGTCCATGTTCCTCTTCCTTGTCGACGTCCGGCGCCTGGTCGGGCCGGCGTTCATCCGTTGCCGCCGGCGGCGGGGGCGGCCGGCGGCGTGGGGGCGTTCACGGCGAACCGCGGTCGCCCCTCCAGGGCGGCCACCAGTTCGGCCGCGCCCTCCCGGCCCGCGGCGGCCCTGGCCTCGGCGGTCTGTCCCGCCATGTGGGGGTGGACGACGATGCCCTCGATGCCGCGCAGGGGGCTGTCGCCGGGCAGCGGCTCCTCGTCCACCACGTCGAGTGCCGCCGCGGCGATCTCTCCCGTACGGACCGCGTCGGCGAGCGCCCGTTCGTCGACGACGGCCCCCCGCGCGGTGTTGACCAGGACCGCTGTCGGTTTCATCCGCCGGAAGGCGTCGGCGTCGAGCAGGTGTCTGGTCCGTTCCGTCAGTGCGGTGTGCACCGATACGTAGTCGGAGGCGGCCAGCAGTTCGGGGAGCTCGGTGAACTCCACCGAGGGGTCGGTCCGCGCGCTGTCGGGCACGGTGGTCGCGCAGAGCACCCGCATGCCGAAGGCCCGCGCGAGCGGCACCACGGCGCGTGCGGCGGCCCCGTAGCCGATCAGCCCCAGGGTCGACCCGCGCAGTTCGTGGCCGTCCTGCCGGGGCCAGCCACCGGCTGCCACCTCCGTCGCGCTCTGCACGAGCCGCCGCGCCGCCGCCAGGAGCAGGCCGAGGGTGTACTCGGCGACGGCGCCGGCGTTGATGCCCGGGAGGTTGCTCACGGTGATACCGAGCTCGCGCGCGGCGGCCACGTCGATCGAGTCGTAGCCCACGCCCGTGCGGACGACGGCCTTGAGGTGGGGAGCCCTGGACAGGACGTCGGCGGTGAGGGGTTCGTTCGCGACGAGTGCCCCGTCGATGCCGTCGAGGGCGGCGACGAGCTCCTCGGGGTCGCGGCGGCCGGTCATCGGTGCGTGGACGGTGGTGTGGCCGTGCTTGCGCAGATACTGGTCGACTTCGTCGCCCGGCCGCAGATAGTCCGTTGTGATCAGGATGCGGGGCACGGGTGGTTCCTCATTTCTCGCTGCGCCTTCGATCGGATTCTTGGCCACGGGCCTCGTCACTTGGCGAGGGTCAGGGCGGCCCGACGACGCTGCAGCGTGGTGATCCTGACGACGACGGCGATCGACAGTGCGGCGACGACGGCGATGTCGATGAGCATCAGGGACCAGCCGGTGATGTCGACCATGCCGCCCACCACCGCCGGGCCGAGGAAGCCTCCGCTCGCCCAGCCGACGGTGTACAGGCCGGCGTAGGTGCCGAAGACCCGGGCCGACGGGGCGAGGTTCCACAGCACCACCACCGCGTTGACGAGGAAGCAGGTGGCGCCCGCTGCCGCCAGGCACAGGGCCGTGGCGGTGCCGGTCGGTGTCTGGATCACCGTGCCCAGCACCATGGCCACGGCGAAGACCGACATGCCCGCGGCCATGACCCGCAGCCGTCCGTAGCGCTCGGCCAGGACCGCCGCGGGATAGGCGGCCAGGATGAACGCGATGCCGCTGGGCAGCGTGAGACCTCCGGCAGCTCCTCGTGACATGTCGAGCGCTTCCATGCCGTACGGCGTCATCAGGGACCGTGATGCGGCCCACGCGCCGCCGAACAGCAGGATGGCCACCAGGATGAGCAGCCGGCTGCGATCGGTGTCCTTGAGGATGCCCACGAAGGTGTCCCACACCCGTGGGTCATTCCGCTCCGTCGCCTCGTGGCCCTCCGCCACCGCGGCTCGGTAGCCGTCGGACTGGCTGTCGCGCACGGTGGCCGCGAGTACCAGGACGGAGACGAGCATGATGATGGCGGGGATGGCGAACGCCACGTTCAGGTGGTCGTCGACGAGGAAGATGCTCAGGAGCGCAGCGACGATGGCCGTGACACTGGAGGCGATCTTGACCGCGGCGTTGGCGCGGCTGCGTCTCCCGGGCGGAATGAAGTCGGGGACGAGCGCCTCGGCGATCGGTTTGAAGGTGTTGGCCACGAGTGCATAGCTGAACATGACCAGGATCAGCAGGGGCAGTGACGCCGCCGTGTGCGGGATGACGACGAACAGCGCGGCGGCGATCGGCATGCCGACGACCAGGTAGGGGATGCGCCGGCCCCAGGAGGTCCGGGTGCGGTCCGACCGGTTGCCGATCCACGGCTGGATGAAGATGCCCAGCAGGTTGTCCATGCCCATCAGCAGGCCCACGAGGGCCGCGCTGGTGAGGTGCTCCTTCAGGAGAGGGGGCACCTGTGATTCGTAGAAGTTCCACGTCGACTCCTGGGCGAACACCGCGAGAGCGACCAGGAACGTGATGCGCCGAGTCCCTTGGCGCTGCCGTTCAGCCACCGGCCCGGGGCTCCGCCGGGTCATGACGCCGATGCCGTTCCGGGCGTGCGGTCCGCGTCGCCGTGGGGACGGAGTCCTGCGGGCGGGCTCGCGGCAATGCGGTCGGCTATCGCCTTGCCGAGTCCGGACGTGGTGCCGGAACCGCCCAGGTCGGGGGTGACCGCGTCGGGCTGCTCGTCCAGCACGCTCTCGATCGCCGCCACGACGTGTGCGGCCGCCCCGGGCTCACCGAGGTGATCGAGCATCATGGCGCCGCTCCAGATCTGCCCGACGGGATTGGCGACGCCGAGACCGGCGATGTCGGGGGCCGAGCCGTGCACCGGCTCGAAGAGGCTGGGGAAAGCACGGTCGGGGTTGATGTTGGCGCTGGGGGCGATGCCGATGGTGCCCGTGCAGGCCGGCCCCAGGTCCGAGAGGATGTCACCGAACAGGTTGCTCGCCACCACCACGTCATACCGGTCGGGCTGCAGGACGAACTTCGCGGTCAGAATGTCGATGTGATCTTTGTCCGCGGCCACCTCGGGATACCGGGCGGCCATCTCCTCGGCACGCTCGTCCCAGTACGGCATCGAGATCGAGATCCCGTTGCTCTTCGTCGCCCAGGTCAGGTGCTTGCGGGGCCGGGAGGCGGCCAGCTCGAAGGCATAGCGCAGCACCCGGTCGACCCCGGTGCGCGTCATGACCGTCTCCTGCACCACCGTCTCCCGGTCGGTGCCCTCGAAGATGCGGCCGCCGATGCTGGAGTACTCCCCCTCGGTGTTCTCCCGGACGACGAGGAAGTCGATGTCGCCGGGCCGGTGGTCGCGCAGCGGGCTGCGTACGCCGCGCAGGAGCCGGACCGGACGCAGATTGACGTACTGGTCGAACCCCCGCCGCATCTGCAGCAGGCTGCCCCACAGGGAAACGTGGTCCGGGACGACCTCGGGCCAGCCGACCGCCCCGAAGTAGATGGCGTCGAAGCCGCCGAGCAGGTCCCGCCAGTTCTCGGGGAGCATCGTGCCGTGCTCGAGCCAGTAGTCGGCGCTGGCGAAGTCGAACTCGGTGACCGCGAGCCGGAACCCGTGGACTTCCGCGGCGGCTCGGAGGCTTCTCAGGCCCTCGGGGACCACCTCCCGTCCGATCCCGTCACCCGGGATCACGGCAATGCGGTAGGTGTTCGGCACGGTCCACTCCTCGGCCCACGTGATCGATGTGCTCGCCGGTGGTGAACGCCCGGTTGAAGCGTCCGGCCACCGTGTGGACCCACCATGGCCAGCGATGACGTGCCGAACAAGACACTGACCGGCAAGGCAGGCTTTCCTCAGGGGAAAGCCTGCGGCGCTCCGGTCAGGCCAAGGAGTCGATCCACTGCTCCAGCCGACGCCCCTGACGGCTCATCAGGTCGGGATCGTGCAGGGTGTTGGTGAGCAGTGACATGCCCTGATAGGCCGATACCAGCGAGACGGCCAGGTCGCGCGCCTCGTCACGGTGCCCCATGGCACGGAACTGTCCCTCGGCCCAGTCGAGCAGGAGTTCCATCACCGGGGCGGCCGTGTGGTCGTGACCGTCGTCGCGTCTGTCCAGCTCGCCGGCGAGGGTCCCGAAGGGGCAGCCGTAGCGGGCGGCGAGGTCGCGCTGGTCGACCCATCCTCCGACGAGGGCTTTGAGACGTTCGGCCGGGGTGGCCAGCTCGTCGAGTACGGCGGTCAGCTCGCGCAGCCGGTCGGCGTGGCCTGCGACGACAGCGGCAACGAGCTGCTCCTTGGTCTTGAAGTAGTAGTAGACGTTTCCCACCGGGACGTCGGCGACGCGGGCGATGTCGCTGAGGGTGGACCTTTCGACCCCCTGACGATGGAACACCTCGGTGGCAGCCGTGACAAGCCGCTCGCGCTTGCCGGACCCGCGCCGGGCGGAGCGCGGGCCCGTCTTCTTCTTTGAGTCAGTCATCTCACTCATCACCATAGACGGCTTGCGTCCGGACCAGAAGCGTGTAGGTTCTTAGTCAGTCAGCTAACTAATTCATGGCGTGGGCCGCTGCGGCCGTACACGCCTGACTCACGGGAGAAGCTCATGATCGCCGTAACAGGTGCGACGGGGAACGTCGGCCGGGAACTCGTCGGACTACTGGCGGGCGCCGGAGCCCAGGTGACCGCATTGTCCCGGCGAGCTCCCGGCGCACCCCTGCCCGGCGGGGCGGTGCACCGGGTGGCGGACCTGGACGACCCGGCCGCCCTGACCTCCGCGCTCGACGGGGCCCGCGCACTGTTCCTCATCGTCGCGGGCAGCGATCCCCAAGCGGTACTGAAGGCGGCTCAGGCGGGCGGCGTCACCAAGGTGGTACTGCTCTCCTCACAGGGTGCCGGTACCCGGCCGGACGCCTATCGTCACGCGTCCGCCCATGAGGCCGCGCTGCGCGCATCGGACGTGGAGTGGACTGTGCTGCGTCCCTGTGGATTCACCACCAACACCTTCCAGTGGGCGGAGGGGGTGCGGACACGGCGAACGGTGTCCGCACCGTTCGCGGACACGGCCTTGCCGATGATCGACCCGGCCGACATCGCGGCGGCCGCCGCGGTGGCACTGACCGAGGGCGGCCACCACGGCAGGACGTACGAGCTGACCGGCCCGGAATCGCTGACGCCGCGTCAGCGCGCCCAGGTGATCGGCGAGGCGCTCGGCGAACCGATTACCTTCACCGAGCAGACCCCCGAGGAGGCGCGCTCCGGCATGCTGCACATGATGCCGGAGCCCGTGGTGGACGCGACGCTGGCCATCCTGGGCACGCCGAGCCCCGCCGAGCAGGCCGTCAGCCCTGCCGTCGAGCAGCTTCTGGGCCGCGCGCCCCATTCCTACGCCCACTGGACGGGATGCCACGTGTCCGTCTTCCGCTGAGCCTCATACCCGCCAGGGTGGGCCGGGATCGCGTTCTCACCCGGTCTGCGGGCACATGGGATCGGCGATCGCCGACACCGTGTACGGGGGTTCGCCCGGCGGATCGTCGAGTTGGCTGTTGACGACGTACAGCCGGCAGCCGTGGCGGGCGAGTGTGGTGGGCAGGTCGAACGGCTCTCCGGTGATCCGGTGCCGCACCGCGCCCGCACGCAGGTCCTCGTCCAGCTCGGCGACGTACACCCCGCTCGGGGCGCCGTAGTTGAGTACCGCGTACAGGGTCTGGCCACGCAGCACCATGCCGTCGGCGCCGAACGACTCACCGCCCAGCCGCACTTGTTCCACGGCCCGCGAGGAGGTGTCCACCCGCCACAGCGCCTCGGTGCCGTTGGACGCCACCAGCAGCGTCCCGCCGGCACGATCGGCCACGATGCCGTTGAGCAGCCAGTACTGCGCCGGGAACTGCGGCGAGGCCGAACGGATGTCGAGCCAGGGGCGCAACGGGCCGATCCGGCCGTGCCGCACCTGGGCCCGGTGGATCACGGGGTTGGCCCAGTCGGTGACGTACACGGCATCCGGGGTGATGACCAGATCGTTGAGATCCGGTGCGCCGAGCGGGCCGTCCTGAGCGGTACGCCGTGCCACCAGCCGCCCCCGTGCGTCGTGCACCGTGAGGGTCGCACCGCCGACGGAGTGGACCCTGCCCCGTCGGTCGGTGTGCACACCGAGTGTGCTGGTGCGGTCCTCGACGCCCCGGGCGGGGAACGGGCGGAGCTCGGGGTCGCCCACATGGCCCCGGAACAGTCTCCCCGTCCCGTCGGACGACACGTACAACGTGCCGTCGCGCGCCACGGTGATGCCCTCGGGCAGAATCCCCGGGGCTCGCGAGACGACGTAGGTGTCGGGAAGGTCCCGAGCGCCGGCGGTGCCGGTCTGACCGGACACCGCGAGGAGCACCGAGGCCCCCAGACAGAGGAGCCGTGTCGTCATATGCATGAATCGACCTCCTGGAAGAGCCGTGACCACGAGGGTTCGTGGAGCGACTCCCCCAGGCTGGTCCGCACGGCACGCCGCCGCCCGGCCTTTCAACCCTGGTTGAAAGGCCCGGTGTTGCCGATAATCGGTGGCCGTGATCCGTCTTCACTTCTCGGCCGCCGACCTGCGCCGCATCGTGGTGGCGCCGCGCCCCGACGCCTTGTTCGAAACGGCGCTCAGCGTGCGCCTGCTGCTGGCCACGCCGACGGTGGGCAACGGGCGCCGCGCCGGACCGCTCCAATGGCAGCGTGCGATGAGCGGAACCCCCGTGAGCCGGGCGGGAATGCTGGCGGAGCTGGTCCGCCGTGACGACTATCTCCCCGACTTCCTGCTGCAGCCGGGCGCCTCCTGCTTCGGCGACGCGGTCGAGTCGGTCCACGCCACACCGGCCCCGCGGCTTCACCGGGATCTGGCGCAGCTCACCGAACCGGCGGGAGTCATGGGGAGACGCGACGGCCGGTCGCCGGGCGTCGACCGGCAGCTGCGCGAACTCGCGCAGGGAAGTCCTCGGGCACGCGACGCCCTGGTCCGGGATCTGCGCGACTACCATGCCTCGTCCCTCACGGAGTTCTGGCCCCACATCGCCGCCGCGGCCGCGGCGGATCGTGCGCTGCGCGCCGAGATGCTGCTGCGCGGAGGCGTGGACGCGCTGCTGACCACTCTCGCCCCGACCTGGCGGTGGCAGCCCCCGACGCTCCACCTGCCCTCGCGTTCGGCCTTCGACGTGCCGCTGTGCGGGCGCGGTCTGCTCCTGGTCCCCTCCTTCTTCGCCGGCAGGCCGTTCGTGGGGTACCACCCGGACGAACCCACGGTGCTGGTGTATCCCCTGCACGACGGCGACACCGCCGATGTGTCCCTCGACGCCCTCGCTCCGCTGCTCGGCCGCACGCGAGCCGCCGTTCTGGCCGCGCTGCGCACGCCGGCCACCACCACCGCCCTGGCGGAACGCACGGGCATCTCACTGGCCGGTGCCAGTCAGCATGCCGCCGTCCTGCGCACTGCGGGACTGATCCGCACCGAGAGAACCGGCACGGCGGTCCTCCACACCCTGCTTCCCCTCGGCCGGGCCCTGCTCGACGGGAACCCGTAGGGCTTCCTCCCACCCCCCGGATGCCATGGCGGGACATGAAGGGTCATCCAGCGGGCACGAGGGCTGGGAAAGGGGCTGATCGCGATGAATCAGGTGGTGCAGCAGCGTGGCGGGGGCGGAGGCTCCAGCGGTCTCTACGACGTCCTGGAGCTGATCCTCGACCGGGGACTGGTGATCGACGCGTTCGTACGGGTTTCTCTCGTCGGTATCGAGATACTCAAGATCGACATTCGCATCGTGGTGGCGAGCGTCGACACCTACTTGCGCTTCGCCGAGGCGTGCAACCGGCTGGATCTGGAGTCGGGACCGCGCAAGCCCACCGGGCTGACCGAACTCCCGGACAAGATGCGGGAGTCGGGCTCGCAAGGAGTGGCCAAGGGACTGCTGTCCGGTGCAGCGCAAACCGTCTCCGAGGCCTTTCAGCAGGCTCGCGACGAACCCCGGCGGAAGTAGTCACCACCGCACGCTCCTGAGCCGTTCGGCTGTCGCGTCATCGGCGGGGAAGAACGTCTCCACCGCGATCTCGTCCAAGGTCACGTCCCTCGGCGAGCCGAAGACCGTGGTCGTGTAGAAGAACGCGAGGTCACCGTGGTCCGAGGACAGGAGCATCGGGACGGCGAGGTCGTCGCGGCTCTCCTCGTCCAAGAGGGCGGCGGGTGCGGGGTAGGACTCCAGGTCGGCCAGCAGTTCCGCGAGCCCTTCGGCCGCTGTCCGGGCCAGTTGACGGCGTAGACGGCGCAGCACGTGCGCCCGCCACTGGCCGAGGTTGCGGATCCGCGGGGCCAGCCCGCCCGGATGCAGTGTGGCGCGCAGGACGTTCACCGGCGGGGTGAGGAGCGGGGTGGGCAGATCGGCGAAGAACGCCGTAGCGGCCCGGTTCGCTGCCAACAACTCCCATCGCACATTGACCGCGAGCGCCGGACTGGGCTCGTGACCGGCGAGTACCGCCTCCACGGCGGCCCGGGCCGCGCCGAGGTCCGCGAGCGGCCGTTCGCGATGGACGGGCGCGAAGCCCGCCGCCAGATGGAGGGCATTGCGCTCCCGCAGCGGCACGTCGAGTTCGTCGCAGAGCCGTTCGATCATGTTGCGGCTCGGGGTGGCACGCCCGGTCTCGATACAGCTCAGGTGCCGGGTCGATAGGTTCGCCGCCAGTGCCACGTCCAGCTGTGACCGGTTGCGGCGCTGCCGCCAGCGCCGTACGAGGAGTCCGACCGGTTCCGAGGTGACCATGGGACGAGGGTCTCCCACCGGGTGTGCGCCCGGCAATGACCTCACAGGTCATCGACATCGTGCCGCCGCGCATCGCACAGTCGGGGCACGGACCGCGCCTCTCACCGCACGGCCCCACCCGATGCCCGACCACCGAACAGAAGGAGCCGGCCATGTCCCGGACCATCGAACCGACCACCGCCCGGTACCAGGAGAGCCTCGACCGGTACCTGCGGTTCTGGAACACCTCGTCGTCCGACGAGGGAAACGACCCGGCGTCCGGCGTTTTCACCGAGGAGATCCGCTACTGCGCACCGGTCGGCGTCCTCACCGGACGGCAGGCCCTGATCGACTTCCGTGAGCGGTTCCGGCAGCACATGGAGACCGTCGCGTTCCGGGCGCGCCGGGAGCCGGAAATCCACCACGGCCACGCCCGGCTGCAGTGGCAACTCGACGCCCGGGGTGAGGAGTTCGCCACCGGAACCGACGTCCTCGCCTTCGGCCCGGACGGTCGCATCGACACCGTCACCACGTTCCTGGACAAGGCGCCGGAGGGATTCGACCCTCAGGCCCACGACTGAGCCGCGTTCCGCTCCTCTGCCGGACCCGGCCCGGCATCACTCCGGCATTTCCCATACGGTGATTTCGAGTTGGATGGTTCCCGGCCGGGATCTGCATGGCCTCGAGGCATGTGGCCTCACTCGGCTCCGAGTCGGAGGGAGGCAGCGGGGCCAGGCTGGGACTCACCGTTGAGCGTGCTGATCGCCGCATTGCTGACGTCGACGCCGATGTCGGTGCCCCTGGTGATCCTTTCGATGACGAGCGGGGGCTCGGTGTCCAGGTCGATCCTCTCGTCGCCCTCCGGGAAGTCGACAACTTCCGGTCCGAATCTCACCTGCGCGGGTTCGTTCGCCGTGCGCCCGGGACTGTTCGTGACGCCGGGAGTCGATGACGCCGAAGCGGTCGCGTCGGACGACGGCCGCGGTGTTCCGGGGGGTGTCGAATCCGCCGGCTCCGTCACACTCTTCGACGGAACCGAGTCCGCGGAGGGGGCCGCTTCCTGACCACTGACGGTCAAGGTCACGATGATGCCTGCGACAGGGATGAGAACCCCGACCACCCACCAGGCCCACCTCGGCTGCCGACGCTGCGAGGGCGGCGGTGGGGGCGCGGGGGCCTGCGAACCCTGGCCCGGGGGCGGTGCTCAGTCGAGGCAGAACTCGTTGCCCTCGATGTCCCGCATCACGATGCACGCGTCGTCGCCGCCGTCGTACAGGAGCCGCACGCGTACCGCGCCGAGCGGGACCAGTCGTGCGCACTCGGCTTCGAGCGCGGCCAGGCGTTCCTCGCCCAGCAGCCCGGTGCCGACCCTCACATCGAGATGCACCCGGTTCTTGACGACCTTGCCTTCGGGAACGCGCTGGAAGAACAGCCGCGGCCCCACGCCTGAGGGATCACTGCACGCGAACCACGATCCCCGGTCCTCGGGAGCCCGGGAGCGGTCGACGTCGTCCCACGTCGCGAACCCCGCCGGTGGCGGCGACACGACGTATCCGAGCACCTCGCACCAGAAGCGAGCGAGACGCTCGGGTTCCGCGCAGTCGAACGTCACTTGGACCTGCTTGACCGAAGACACGGGCGCACCCTAACAGCCGCCCGGAGCAACTGCCGTTCCGAGTATTGACAACGATGTCAGACGCGTGATCTAGTCCGCTTCCATCCAGCCAGGTGCCCCGATCACACGGGAACAGGAGACCGCCTCCATGCACAGACCGTTTCACCGATGGCGCAGTCGCGCATCGACTCTGCTCGCCACCCTCGTCGTGGCCGGCGGCGCCTTGAGCCCGGTGCCTGCCGTCGCCCAGGCTCCCGCGGCCGCTCCCCAACTCACCTCGTTGGTCAATCCGTTCATCGGTACGCAGAACTTCGGCAACACCTTCCCCGGCGCGAGTGCCCCTTTCGGCATGGTGCAGGTGAGTCCGGACACCGGCGGCCAGGGAGGCTACGACTACCAGCAGGACAGGATCCACGGATTCAGTCAGACCCATCTCTCCGGCGTCGGCTGCTCCGTGATGGGCGAACTGCCGCTCATGCCGACGACCGGAGCCGTCGACAGCGTCGACCCCGATGACTACCGCTCCGCCTACTCGCACGACGACGAGGACGCCGAACCCGGTTACTACCGGGTCGGGTTGAAGACGTACGACATCGACGCCGAGCTGACCGCGACGCCCCGCACGGGATGGCAGCGCTACACCTTCCCCGCCACCGGCCGTGCCAACGTCCTGTTCAACACGGGCAAGGCCAACCAGCGGGTGTACGACTCGGAGGTCCACGTCGTCGGCGACAGGACGGTCGAGGGCCGTATCGAGGCGGGCAACTTCTGCGCGGGCAAGGACCGGCACACCGTCTACTTCACCGCGACCTTCGACCGGCCGTTCGCCGAGCACGGCACATGGCGCGGCAACACCCCCTCCCCCGGTGAGCGGGACGCCGCCGGCGAGGGCGGGAACGGCGCCTGGGTGACCTTCGACGCCGGAACGGACCGTGACGTCGTCGTCAAGGTGGGGTTGTCCTACACGGGTATCGAGGGCGCGCGGAAGAACCTCGAGGCGGAGACGGAGGACTCGTACGACTTCGACGCCACGCGCGCGGCGCTGCGGGCGACCTGGGAGCGGCAGCTCGCCGCCGTCAGGATCGGCGGCGGGTCGGCCGAGCGGCAGCGCGCCTTCTACACGGCCCTCTACCACGCCCAACTGCACCCGAACCTCGCCGGGGACGTCGACGGCCGGTACGCGGGCTTCGACGGCAAGACGCACACCGCGTCCGGGTTCACGCCGTACCAGAACCTGTCGCTGTGGGACACCCACCGGCCGCAGAACCAACTGCTGCAGATGCTGCAGCCCGAGGTCGCCCGCGATGTCGCACTGTCGGTCGTCGCGATCGGACGGGACGGCGGCTGGCTGCCGCGCTGGTCGCTCGCCAACAGCGAGACCAACATCATGACCGGCGACCCGGTGACCCCCTTCCTGGTCGAGGCGTGGTCGAAGGGGCTGCTCGCGGGCCACGAGGAGGAGGCGTACGCGCTCCTCAGGAAGAACGCCCTGGAGACACCGCCGGACGACTCCCCCTACAACGGGCGTGCGGGGATCGAGCACTACTCGAAGCGCGGCTACATACCCAGCGGGCTCGAACTCGGTGAGGACTGCGCGGACAAGGGCGGTGACAACGACTGCGTGCACCCCGCCTCGGCGACGCTGGAGTACGCGGCGGCGGACGCCTCGCTGGCGCTGATGGCCAAGGGGCTCGGACACACCGCGGACGCCCGCCTGTTCGCCGCGCGCGGCCAGTGGTACCGCAACCTGTGGGACTCCTCCATCCAGCAGTTCCGGCCGCGCACCACCGACGGCACCTGGGTGACCCCCTACGACCCCGTCGAGGCGGGCCACCAGTTCCACGAGGGCGGCGCCTACCAGTACCAGTGGCTGGTGCCCCAGGACCCGGCCGGGCTGGTCTCCCTGATGGGCGGCAGGCGGGCCACGGAGAAGCGGCTCGACGACTTCTTCGTGTACGACAAGCTCCTCGAGGACCCGGCGAAGACCGCCCGTGAGGACTGGATCTCGGCGCCGTACGACTACTACGGGAAGCCGACCTACAACCCGAACAACGAGCCCGACCTGCACTCGCCCTACATGTATCTGTGGGCCGGTGCTCCCGCGAAGACCGCCACCGTGGTCCGTGCCGCGATGACCCTCTTCACGGACGGGCCCGACGGCATGACGGGCAACGACGACCTGGGAACCATGTCCGCCTGGTACGTCTTCTCCTCCCTCGGCCTGTACCCGACCACGAACGGCGCCGACTTCCTCGCCGTCTCCAGCCCGCAGTTCCCGTCGGCGGACATCCGCATCGGGGCGTACGGCAAGAAGCAGGGCGGCACCCTGACCGTCAGGGCGCCGGGCGCGAGCGACACGCAACGCTACGTCGAGCGGGCCGAGTTCGGCGGGAAGAACCTGCGCACCACCTGGCTGGACTGGGACGCGGTCGCCAAGGGCGGGAAGCTCTCCTTCGAGATGGCCGGCAAGCCGTCGGCGTGGGGCACGGGCAGGGGCGCGGAGCCGCCGTCCGTGAACCGCGCGCCGGCCGATTCCCGTCGCCACCTCGACGCGTCGCTCCGCACCGCCGCCGATGTGGTGCCGGCGGCCGACAGCGCGCAGAGCGTCCGCCTGAAGCTGGATGTGCTGGGCCAGTCCCCCGGCACACTGCGGGTGGGTGTCGCCGCCAAGGCTCCCGGCGGCTGGAAGGTGAAGACGTCCGGGTCCTTCTCCCTCACGTCCCATCGGCTTCCGGTGCAGCGGACCGCGGCGGTCGACGTGACGGTGCCGGCCGGAACCGCGCCCGGCAAGTACACCGTGCGGATCACCGCGACCGCGCGGGGCGTGAAGAGCGTGGAACGGACCGCGACCATCGAGGTCCGCGACGCGGCACGCTGCGCGGCGGGCGTCGACGAGGGATGTGCCGTGGACCTCGGCAAGGAGGTGAACCACGACGGCACCGCGACCGTCGCGGCTTCCGACGAGGGCGACTTCGACGGAGGGGGATGGAGCTACGACGGTGAGCTGTTGCCCGCGGCCGGTCCGGTCGAGTGGGACGGCGTCACCTACCACGCTCCCGATCCGTCCCGCACGGCCGCGAACTTCGTCGAGGCCCGCGGACAGGCCATGCTGCTCCCGGCCGGCTCGTACGGCGCGCTGCGCCTGGTCGCCGCGTCCCACCACGGCCCGGTGACGACCGCGCTCACCGTCCGCTACACGGACGGGAGCACCGCCGAACTGCCGGTCACCGTGGGCGACTGGGCGGGATCGGCACCTCAGGGCAGCTCCGTGGCACTGGAGATGCCGCACCGGATCAAGCGCGGACAGGGCGTGGACGGCCCGCCGGTGCGTCTGTTCGCTTCCTCGGCCGGCCTCGACGACTCGAAAACGGTGCGCTCCGTCGGCCTGCGGAACGATCCCCGGGTGCAGATCTACGCGATCACCCTCCAGCAGGGCTCGTAGCCACGTCGTCCCTCGCCTCTCGATCGTGAGGCGGGCCCCTCGAAGGGCAGCGTGACCATGATGGTCACGCTGCCCGGTCCTGCTAGCTTTCGGAGCCATGAAGGACGGTGTGTATGTGGGCAACGCGGGCAAGGACGCGGCATTGGACCGGGGGTGGCTGCTGGGGTACTTCAAGGATGTCGCCGATCCCCGGCACAGCGAGGACGTGGAGATCAAGTGGGGCGTTCACCCGAAGGGCGATGCGAGGGCGCAGTGGGTGACCGGTGAGGAGCGCACCGCGCTTCAGGTCCTCATCAGCGGTCGCTTCCGGGTGGAACTGCCCGGGCGCAGTGTGGTCCTGGCCGAACAGGGCGACTATGTCGTGTGGGGCCGAGGCGTCGACCACTCCTGGTTCGCGGAGGAGGAGTCGGTGGTCCTGACGGTCCGCTGGCCCTCGGTGCCCGGTTACCGGGTCGACCAGGACGGCTCAGCCGGCACCGCGTGACGCCGGGGAGAAGCCCGGTCGTGGCCGGGCTTCTCCCCGCGGAGGCGTCAGTGGCCGGTGCCCGGGTCCTCCGGCCGGACCCGTCCCCGCCAGCCGCCGGTGCTGCCGCCGCTCTCCACATAGTCCTTGAACCGGCGCAGGTCCCCCTTGACCCGCCGGTCGATCAGCCCCAGAGCGTCCGCGCCCTTCTCCGCGACGCCGGTGGGCTCGACGTCCATCGTCAGCTCCACGCGGGTGCGCGTGTCGTCCAGCGGCTCGAACCGCACCGAGCCGCGCTGCTGGACCTCCCCGCCGATGGAGCGCCAGGTCACGCGATCGTCCACGAGCTGGTCGACGATCTCCGTGTCGAACTCGCGCCGTACGCCACCGATGCTGGTGGTCCAGTGGTTGTGCCGGTCGTCGAGCTGCGTGACGTCCTCGACCCCTTCCATGAACCGCGGGAAGTCCTCGAACTGCGTCCACTGGTCGTACGCCCTGCGCAGCGGGACCTCCACGTCGACCGTTTCCTTGACCGTGCTCATTGATCCCTCCTGGTCTGCTTCTTCTCGGGGCCGGACGCGTGCGACGCGCCGCCCTCGGTGTCCGTCCAGGACGTCGAGTACCCGGAAATCCGGAGGTGAAAGATCACCGACCGGGTCCCGTGCCGGGATGTGTGAAGTGGTGGCCGCGCAGCGGCTGTTGCCGGGCCCGGCTCGGACATGTGCGCGGTATCGCTCGGTTGGCGCGTCGCGTGCAAGGATGTCGCCCGTGACCGGATCGTCATCCCCACCTCTCGCCGAGGGCACTCCTCGCGCACACGGCCCGGGTCCCCATGTTTCCGCCGTGCTGGTGTTCGGGTCCTCGGCCGCGGTCCTGGTGGTCGAGATCGTCGCCCTGCGGCTGCTGGCCCCCTACCTCGGCCTCACCCTCGAGACCAGCACCCTGGTGATCAGCATCGCGCTCACCGCGATCGCCCTGGGATCCTGGCTGGGCGGGCGCATCGCGGACCACGTCGATCCACGCCGGTTGCTGGGCCCCGCGCTCGGGGTGTCGGGAGCGGTCGTCGCGTTGACCCCTGCCGTGCTCCGCAGCACCGCGGAGTGGGCGCCGGCCGCACTGCTGCTGATCGCGTCGATGACCATCCTGGTGCCGGGCGCGCTGCTGTCCGCGGTGACGCCGGTCGTGACGAAGCTGCGCCTCACGAGCCTCGCCGAGACCGGCACCGTCGTCGGCCGGCTGTCCGGCGTCGGCACCGCCGGGGCGATCTTCGGCACCGTGTTCACCGGTTTCGTCCTCGTGTCGCGGCTGTCGGTGAGCGGCATCCTGATCGGTCTGGGCACCCTGCTGGTGGTCGGCTCGGCGCTGGTGGAGTGGCGGGCGCGCGGCTGGAGCGGCGCTCCCGCCCTGGCCCTCGTGGTCGTCGCCGGCGGGCTCGCCACCGCCGTCGCTCCCGGTGGCTGCGACGTCGAAACCACGTACCACTGCGCACGGGTCGTCGACGACCCCGACCGGGCCGGTGGCCGCACCCTCGTGCTGGACGGCGTGCGGCATTCCTATGTCGACATCGACGACCCCACCCACCTCGAATTCACCTACGTACGTGCCATCGCGGCGGTGGTCGACGCCGCCTTCCCCGGAAGCGAACCGCTTGCCGCCCACCACCTGGGCGGCGGCGGGCTGACCCTCCCCCGTTACCTCGCGGCCACCCGGCCCGGAACACGCAGTGTCGTGTCGGAGATCGACAGCGGTGTCGTACGCATCGACCGCGACCGACTCGCTCTGGGAACGGAGTCCGGTATCGACGTACGTGCCGAGGACGGCCGGCTGGGGCTGCGGCGACTGGGCGCCGACAGCCGGGACCTCGTCGTCGGTGACGCGTTCGGGGGTGTCAGCGTCCCGTGGCACCTCACCACGGTGGAAGCGATGTCCGACGTACGGCGGGTGCTCGACGAGGACGGCCTGTACGTCGCCAACCTCATCGATCACGGTGATCTGGCCTTCGCACGGGCCGAGGCGGCCACGCTGGGCGAGGTCTTCGAGCATGTCGCCGTGCTCGGCGAACCAGCCGACCTCGGCCTGGATCCGGCCACCGCTGCCGAGGGCGGCAATCTGGTGGTGATCGCTTCCGACCGGGCAGTGCACCGGTCCGCCCTCCAGAACGCGCTGGACGCCCGGCGGACCGGCTGGACCGTCGCCGCCGGAGACGACCTCACGTCCTGGACCGGTGACGCCCCGGTGCTCTCCGACGACTACGCGCCCGTCGACCAGCTCCTCCAGCCCTACGGCCCGCAGAGCGGCCGGTGACGCCTCTTCCGGTCGTGCCGTGACCGGACCGTGCCTCACCGGTCCGGTGGCGATGACTTCCGGCATGGTCCGCAGTCTGTATTGACGTACTCGATCGACCACGGGCGAGGAGAGCGTTGTGACCGCGACCTACACCTTCGATGTCTTTTCCAGCCTCGACGGCTACGGCGCCGCCGGAGGCGACTGGACCGGCTACTGGGGCAAGCAGGGGCCCGAGTTGCTCGAGCACCGCCTCTCCCAGTACAGCGAGGAGCAGCGGATGGTCTTCGGGGCCAACACCTATCGGGCCTTCACGCGGATGCTGGCCGAGAGCACCGAGGACTCCGACGTACGGGATCCATGGGTCACCCGGATGCGGAACCTACCGGCGACGGTGGTGTCGACCACGCTGGAGACGTCCCCCGTGTGGCCGACGGCGAGCGTGGTGAGCGGCGACGCCGTCGACGTCGTCGCCCGGCTCAAGGAGAAGTCCGAGGTGCCGTTGCGTTCGCACGGCAGCCTGTCCATGAACCGGGCGCTGCTGGCCGCCGGCCTGGTCGACCGCGTCCAGGTGACCCTCTTTCCCGTGATCACCGGCCGGACGGGGCTGGACCGGATCTTCGAGGGGGCGGAGGACTTCGACCTCGAGCTGATCGATCACCGGACGCTGGACGGCCGCGTCCAGGAGCTCGTCTATCGGCCCACCCTGCATAAGTGAGTGCGCCGCCCCCGGGCGGAAAATCTCGTGCCGATCGCCGGACCCGCCGTGAACGGGCGGCCGTCGAGGTTCGGCATGGCCCGTTCGTGGACCGTCGCGTGTGCGTGCCTCCCCGCCGGGGAACCTGTTCGCCCGGGCTGGACGGCCTGCGAGAGGATTCCATGTGACAACGTCGGCGGCGGGCGACCGAGAACCCGGTGCGGCCCGGGAGGACGAGTACCAGCCGGATCCGCACCGGTGGCGGGCCCTGTGGGTCACCTTGGTGGCCGGTTTCATGAGCCTGCTGGACGTCACGATCGTGGCGGTCGCGCTGCCCACCGTGCAAGCGGATCTGCACGCCTCCCCCGCGCAGGTGCAGTGGGTGGTGTCCGGCTACGCACTCACCTTCGCCCTCGCGCTCGTCACCGCCGGCCGGCTCGGCGACGCCCTGGACCGGCGCCGTATCTTCCTGCTCGCCCTCTGCGGCTTCGTGATCTTCAGCGCGGCTTGCGGGGCCGCGCCCGACATCAACCTGCTGGTGGTGGCCCGCCTCGCCCAGGGGCTGGCGGCGGGTTTCATGGCGCCCCAGAATTCCGCGCTGATCCAGCAGTTGTTCCGCGGTGCCGAACGCGGCCGCGCCTTCGGCTACTTCGGCGCGACCGTCGGCGTCTCCTCCGCGTCCGGCCCCGTGGTCGGCGGCATGATCCTGGCCCTGGCCGACCATCCGGGCGGCTGGCGCTGGATCTTCTACGTCAACGTCCCCATCGGTCTTCTCGCCGTACTGCTCGGGCGCCGCCTGCTGCCACGCACCGGCACGTCAGGCCGGGGGCACGTGGACCTGCCCGGGATCGTGCTGCTCGGGCTCGGGGTTTTCACGCTCATGTATCCGCTGGTCCAGGCCGAGTCCGGCGGGCTGGCCCGCCTGTGGTGGATGTTCCTGGTCGGCGCCTCGGTCCTCACCGTCTTCGTCCGTCGGCAGTACCGCCTGGTCGCCCGGGGCACCAGACCGCTGCTGGACCCCAGATTGTTCACCACGGTGCGCGGCTACGCCGTCGGCGCCGGCGTCGGCACCTTGTACTTCATCGGTTTCAGTGGCGTGTGGCTCGTCTTCGCCCTCTTCTACCAGCCCGGACTCGGCTTCTCGCCGCTCCGGTCCGGCCTCGCCGTCACTCCGTTCGCTCTCGGCTCGGCGGGTGCGGCCGTGGTCGCGGGCCGGCTGGTGGACCGGCTCGGCCGGCTGCTCACCGTGTGCGGGCTCGCCGGTGTGATCGCCGGTCTGGGCACCACCGCTCTGCTGCTGCGTTTCGCGCCCCTGGACATCGCTCCCTGGGTCGCCGCCCCTGCCCTTTTCCTCGGCGGCATCGGCGGAGGCTTCGTGGTCTCACCCAACATCACCATGACCCTGCGCGACGTACCCGTGCGGATGGCAGGCGCGGCGGGCGGTGCCCTGCAGACCGGACAGCGGCTCGGCGCCGCGGTGGGTACCGCGGCCCTGCCGGGTCTCTACTACCTGGTACTCGACGGCGGCGAGGACTATCAGGGCGCCCTTGTCGTCGCGCTGTGCGCCGCCCTCGTCATGATGCTGGCGTCGCTCGCCCTGGCGGCGTTCGACTGGCGGCGCGACCGGCGTCGGCGCGGGCCGCACGGCACGTGCCCGGAGGAGGTCGCGAACAACCCGGTGCATGCCCGGCAGAGCTGACCCACCCGCGCGGTTGTGCTGCGGGCTCGGTCCAGAGGTGCGGCAGCGGCCGGGGCCTGTCCGGCGGCCGGTGGTGCCGGACAGGCCCTGGCCCGGTGCACGAGGGGTCAGCGTTTCAGCATGAAGGTGAAGTCACTGGACACCTTGGCGCCCAGCCGGACCGCCGAAACGAGTTTCCCCCTGGTGAGGAGTCGTTCGACCTCGGCCCGCGAAAGGCCGCACCCCTCGGCGATGAGGCGCACGGGCCGGACGGGGATGTGCGCCGCGAAGCGCACCGAGACATCGATCACGTCGCCGTCCAGGTGATCCGGTCCACCGGTGTCGAGGCGCCAGGCGTCGTCCCAGTCGAGGGCGATGCGGTTGCGACGCCGCACGACGGGATCCCGGAGCAGCTCGGACGCCAGGGCAGGGTCGTTGTCGTGCAGCCGGTCCAGCAGTTCAGGCCGTACCGAGCGCACGTTCGTCCGCTCCAGGACCGTGAGCTTCGTGGTGTCCCCGCAGACGGTGCAGAGCGCGAGGAGCCAGACGTCGATCCGCTTGTGGTGGGCGTTGACGCGGAATGTGCCGCCGGTCCGGAAGCGATCGGATCCGCACGCGTGGCAGCGACGGAGGACGAGCGGCAGGCAGGTGGGCGTGACCACCCAGTTGGTGAGCACAGAGATACACCGGTTTCAGTGAGAAATCCGCAGCAGGAAGCAGCGCGGCGCACAGGCGCGACGCGCGACGATTCAGCACTCGGGAGGTCTCACACGGTGTACAACGGCACGTCCTCGATCAGACAACTGGGACCGCCCGCACGATAATCGCGCGCTGCGGCGCGGTTCCACCGGTTTTCCGGGCCGCCGGCCCCGGTCGTTCCTGGACGGATGTCCATGTACGAACGGGCCGCCGGCCCCGGTCTTTCCTGGACGGATGTCCATGTACGCTGGACACTCGTCCAGAAAATCGGAGGGTTCTTGATGCACACGACGGCGAACAGCCTGGTCGCACTGGTGGCGGCCCTGCACGCGTACATCCTGGTTCTGGAGATGTTCCTGTGGGAGAGGAAGCCGGGTCGAAGACTCTCCGGTTTCGACGCGGAGTTGGCCCGGGCCAGCGCGCCACTGGCGGCCAACCAGGGTCTCTACAACGGGTTTTTGTCCGCGGGGCTGGTCTGGGGTCTGATCGCCGCCGACCCGACGGGGTTCCGGGTGCAGGTCTTCTTCCTCGTCTGTGTGGTCGTCGCCGGCCTGTACGGCGGCTTCACCGCGAACCGGCGCATCCTGCTCGCCCAAGCCCTGCCCGGTGCGCTCGCGCTCGCCGCGGTCCTCCTCACCCGGTGACCGAGGCCCACGGGGACGCCCGGGCCGTACGGACACGGGCCAAGCTGCGACGGGCACTGCTGGACGAGTGCGCACAGCGCCCACTGGCGGAGATCAGCGTGGCCTCGCTGGTGCGGCGGGCCGGGGTCGGCCGCGCCACCTTCTACCTGCACTATGCCGATCTGGAAGCACTGGCCGTCGACGCCTGCGCCGACGTGGTGCGCGATGCGGTGGACGCCCTGCACGCCTGGCGGGGCACTCCCGACCCCGTTTCACCACCGCTTCCCCTCATCGCCTTCTTCACCGGCCTCACCTCGCACACCGGGCTCTACAAGGCGCTGTTGAGCCCTGGAGGCGGCGGCCCTCTGGGACGCGTGCTGTATCAGGATCTCCGCGCCCGCAGCCGGACGGAGCGCGACCTGGCCGGTGCACCGGAGGCGGACCTGATCGCCTCGGCGGTGGCCGCCACCTTCACGGGAGTGCTCGCCGACTGGCTCCACGGCCTCGTCCCGGCCACTCCCGAGACGATCGCCCGCCGGGTCTGGCACCTGCTCGTCACGCTGCATCGCACCCCCCTGCCGTGACGGACCGTCCGCTCGGCCTCCCCGCCGCAGCGCTCAGCGGGCGGTGAGGAAGTTCCTGATCTCGTCGACGACGCGTCCGGGGGCGTCCTCCATGAGGAAGTGGCCGGCTTCGGGGACGGTGACCAGGTCGGCGTGCGGGACGGCACGGCGCAGCCGCTCGGCGTACTCGAGGGGCTGCCACTGGTCCTTCTCGCCCCACAGGATCCTCACGGGCATGGTCAGGTGACCGAGCCGGTCGCTGATCTCCTCGGTGTACTTCGCGTCGTAGTGGCGCACCTGGTGCTCGAAGAAGGAGACACGGCCCAGGGCCGACTGATGGGGCGCCAGATAGGCCCGCAGGAGCTGACCCGTCATCAGCGACCGGTCGGTGACGGTCATGGTGAGCTGCCGGGTCAGCAGGGCGTCGAACTCGTCCTGCGACATGGTTACGGCGTCGTCCAGATGTTCGTCGATGATCCGCTGCCAGGTCGGGGAGGGCCACGAGTCGTAGCTGACCGAGTCGATGAGCATCAGTTGCCGGACGCGCTCGGGGTGTGCGACGGCGAAGCGGAGGGCGATGGCGCCGCCGATGTCGTGCGCGACGATGCGGACCCGGTCGATGTCCAGTTCGTCGAGCAGGTGTTCCAGGAGGTCGGCCTGGGCCGCGACCGAGGTGTCGCGGCCCACGGGCCGCTCGGACAGGCCGTATCCCAGCAGGTCATAGGTGAGGGTGCGGAATCCGTCCGCCTCGATGTGTGGTACGACGTCGCGCCATTCGTACGAGTGCGAGGGCGTGCCGTGCAGGAAGAGCACAGGCTCGCCGTGGCCGCGGTGCCGGTAGGCGAGGCGTACTCCGTCGACGATGACGTGGTCGGTCAGGAGGGGGGTCATAAGGGCTCCCTGATAGATTGGGTAGACCAGTCTACCTAATGAGAGGGAAGCGTCATGGGCGAAGCGGAGCCGACGCGGGTCACCGGGAGGCGGCAGCCGGCGCGCGAGCGGGTCCTTGCGGCCGCGGCGCGGCGCTTCTACGCCGACGGGATCACGGCCACCGGCATCGACACGATCACCGCCGAGGCGGGCGTGGCGAAGATGAGCCTGTACAACAACTTCTCCTCCAAGGCCGACCTCGTCCTGGCCTACCTGGACGCCCGGCACGAGGAGTGGCTGTCGCGGTACCGTGCACGGCTCCAGGGCGCCGGAACACCGCGGGAGGGTGTGCTGGCCGTCTTCGACGCCTATGTCGACAGCGCCGATGCCGCCGTCGACGACGAGGCGTTCCGCGGGTGCGGACTGCTCAACGCCGCCGCCGAGCTGCCCGCGGGCAACGAGGGGCGCGCACTGGTGCGCCGCCACAAGGAGGAGGTCGAGCGTCTGATAAGCGCTCACCTCGAGGCGCTGCTGCCCGGCCGTCCCGACGCCGCACGCACCACGGCGGAGCAGCTGGCCTTTCTGCTGGAGGGTGCCATGGTGCGTGCGGGTCTCGAGGGCGGGAGCAGCCGTCTCCGGCATGCGCGCGCCATGGCGGCCCGTCTTCTGGAGCAGCTGTGACCGCAGGCGCCGGTCACTTGTCAGGCAGTCACCGGACGGTGGCGGCCTCGGTGGGGGCGTCCTGAGTCGCGGGTGCGGGGTCTCCCGGTCCGCGCCAGGCGATGCAGACCAACAGGGCGCCCATGACGGCGACGCCCGCCCACATGGACTGCTGCCAGCCCGCCACGAAGGACTGCTGGGCGGCGTGGACCAGGTCCTGCGCGTGTGCGCCGCTGCCGGGAGCCACCTCGACGGCGCCCGCGATGCCTTGCCGTGCGGTGTCCGCGACGGACTCGGGGATGCCGTCGAGCCTGCCGTCGATGGAGCTGCGGTAGCCGGCGGACAGCAGCGCGCCGAGCAGGGCGACACCGAGCGCGGTGCCGAACTCACGGGTGACGTCGTTCAGCGCGGACGCGACGCCCTGCTTCCCGCTCGGCAGCGACCGGGTGATGGCCTCGGTGGACGGGGTCATCGACAGTCCCATGCCGACGCCCATGGCGAGCATGCCGGGCAGGATCGTCAGGTAACCGCCCTCCGCGGACACCAGCAGGGCCATGAGCGCGAGGCCGGCGGCGGCCAGTGCGACGCCCGTCAGCATGGTCGGCCGTGTGCCGACACTCGCGGCCATCCGCGGAGCCAGAGCGGAAGCCGCCATCATCATCACGGCCATGGGCATCAGGGCCAGCGTGGCCAGCAGCCCGGACCAGCCGAGTACCGCCTGGAAGAACGGGAACAGGACGACGGCGATGCCCGCCTGCACGCCGAAGACCACCAGCAGAGTGACGGAGCCGCCGGCCAGTCCGCGTTCCCGGAACAGGCGCACGTCCAGCAGGGACGCGTCCCGGCGGCGCAGTTCCCAGGCCACGAAACCGACGGCGGCGGTCAGACCGACGGCCAGCGCGCTCAGCGTCGCGGGAGCGGTCCAGCCGTTCTCCGGGCCTTCCTGCAGTACGAAGATGAGGCCGACAACGGCGACGGCGGAGGACAACGCTCCGACGGTGTCGAAGGAATGAGCCGACCGCTCGCGCGAGTTGGGGACCGACTTCAGCGTCATGGCCAGGGCCACGACGACGAGGACGACGGGCAGTGCGAACAGCCACCGCCAGTCCGCGACATCCACGAGGAGGGCGGAGAGGAACATCCCAAGGATGCCGCCGCCCCCGGCGACGCCGGTCCACACCCCGATGGCCCTGCCGCGCTGCTCCTCGGGGAAGGTGGAGGTGATGACGGCCAGCGTGACCGGCATGATCATCGCGGCGCCGATACCGGCGACCACGCGCGCGGTCAGCATCACTTCGGCGGTCGGGGCGAGCCCGGCCGCTACGTTGGCGACACCGAACACGGCGAGACCGGCGATCAGCATGGGTTTCCGTCCCAGCCGGTCACCGATCGCGCCGAGCGGGAGCAGCAGCGCCGCCAGGGCCAGGGTGTAACTGTTGATGATCCACAGAACGGAGCTCTGGGAGGCACCGAACTCGACGGCCAGGTGGGTCTGGGCGACGTTCAGGCCGGACACCGACGCGATGACCGCCATCAACGCCACCGAGACCGCGATCAGGACGGCGCGCAGCTGGCGTGCGTCCGGTACTCCCCCGTCACCGGTGTGTGCCACCGGAGCGGGCTGGTTCGTGCTCATGGTTCTCCTCGCAAGGGAAAAGGGGGCGCGGACGATCCGGGCGCCGGGGTCAAGCGGAAATGGCGTGGCCGTTCCGGGCCAAGCCCGGCCCGACCGGGCCGTCCAGAGCGACCGTAGGCGCACCTTGCGAAGAGGGCATAGAGTATTGCGCATGACGCAAAATGATGGCGAGCTCGACAGCCTCGTACGCAAACGCATCCGGGCCCTGCGGGTCGCACAGGGCTGGTCCCTGGAGGAACTCGCCTCCCGCGCCAACGTCAGTCAGTCCACGCTGAGCCGCATCGAGAACGGACAGCGGCGCCTGGCGCTGGACCAGCTGGTCACGCTCGCCCGCGCCCTGGACACGTCACTGGACCAGCTCGTGGAGACCGCCACCGACGATGTGATCACCAGCCCGATGATCGACGGCGCGCACGGGCTGATGCGCTGGCCCGTGAAGGGCGACCCGGGGATGACCGTCGTACGTCAGCGCATGACCGAACCGCCGCCGGACAATCCCGCACGCATGCGCGCCCACCCCGGACGCGAATGGCTCGTCGTCCTGTCCGGAACGGCGATCCTGATGCTGGGACACCGCCGCCTCCGCGTCGAGACCAACCAGGCCGCCGAATTCCCCACCATGCTTCCCCACGCCATCGGCGCCGAGGGCGGCCCCTGCGAGATCCTGGGCATCTTCGACCGCGACGCCCGCCGCGGCCACCAGCGCGGCACCGGCAGAACCACCGACCCGGCCCCGGACGACTCCGCCGGCTGACCTGCCCCAGGGGTGATCGTCACCGTCTCCCCGGCTGCCTGGAACTCACGGGCCCCTCCTCCACTTCAGGTCGTCCTCCTCCCGCAAGGACGCTACTCGGCATCCAGCTGGTGACCGGCCCAGACGTAGGTCTCCGGCAGGAGGGCGGTAATGGGGACGGTTCCGGGGTGGTCGGTGGCGCAGACGGCGACGATCGTGTCCAGCTCGTCGGCGCCCTGTGCCGCTGCCGCCCCGATGAGGACGAGCTCGGCGCAGGGTCCCCCGGTGAAGTGGTAGGCGTTCACCGCCGTGATGATGCGCCCGTCCGCGGCGCGGGCCGCGGCCGCCATGGCGTGGTTGTCACCCCGGCACGGGTGCGAGCGACATCGGTGGCGGCGTCGATGAGTTCCCGGTCGACGGGGTGGGGCCGCATGGTCATCCGTCGCTCCCGCCTGCGTCGGGTGTCCGACGAAGGTGACCCGGGCGACAAGGCGCGCAAGCGAATGTCGTGGGAGCGGATTCCGTCAGGGCACGGTCCAGGAGCTGATGGGATAGGGTCCGGAAGCCGATCGTTCGGTTACGGCCGGTCGCCGCGGCGCCCTGGGGAGGGCGCGCCGCACTTCCACCACCCCGGGGGAACCCTCATGACACATGCGCCCATGTCCATGCCCGTGCCGCCGATGCCCGTGCCCGGACGTGCGCTGCGTTCGCCGGTCGGGCTCTGCTACGCGGTGACCGCGCTGCTCGGCTTCGTCATCGTCGTCGATCTGCTGATCCTGGCGGCCTCGCTCAACATGCGGGCGCTGATGGACAAGGTCGCCTCGGGCGGCACGGTCGACTTCGACGAGGGCGAAGCGCGACGGGCCGACCTCGCGATGGCCGGCACCAGTGTGCTGTACCTCGTCGCCATGGTGGCGACGGCCACGGTCTTCATCATCTGGTTCCACCGGGTCCGCCAGAACGCGGATGTCTTCGCCCCGGACACGCAGCGCCGGACGGCGGGATGGGCGATCGGTGCCTGGTTCATCCCGGTGGCCAACCTGTGGATCCCGCGCGGGATCGCCGCCGATGTCCTGCGGGCCAGCCAAAGCAATCCCTACGCCGGGGCGGTGCGGTCCATCGGGCTGCTCAACGCCTGGTGGGGCATGTGGTTGTGGGCGGCCGTGTTCGACCGGTACGCGTCCAAGACGTACTCGAAGGCCCAGGACGTGGACGCGATCCACGATGCTGCGGGCCTGGTGGCGACCGGCGCCGGGTTCGACCTGGTCGCCGCGGTCCTGGCCATCCTGTTCGTCCGCAGGCTCACCGCCGCTCAGCACAGCAAGGCCCTTGCGGGACCTGTCATGCCGAAGAGCTGAACCATCCGGCCGCCCGCTCAGGCGCAGGACCAGGCCGACATACCCTGGAGGCGGGCCAGGCGTTCGGCCACGGCGATCTGTTCCTCTCGGGTGGCCAGGTCCGCGCGGCGGGCGTACTTGAGGCCGCCTGCCGCCTCCCAGCTGGACTGCGTGAACTGCAGCCCGCCGTAGTGTCCGTTTCCGGTGTTCGCCTGCCAGTTGCCCCCGGATTCGCACTCGGCGATGGCATCCCAGTCCGTTGCGGAGGCGGTCGAGGGCGAGGCCACCGCTTCGGTGGTCGCGCCCGTGGCGAGGACGGCCGCCGCGGCCAGGACCATCAGGGCGGTCCGGATTCGGCCCGTCTGCGCGCTGCCCCCGGTGACCGTATGCGCGGTTCGTGTGCTTGTCATAGGGAGACAGTTACTTCATGCGGGCGTCAGTGCCCTGCTGGATGCCGTTCTCTTGAGCCAGGCGGGGGACGCCACGCTCCTCGGCGCCTCCGTCCGAGGCACGCCGTAGGCATGGGTTCGAGCAGTGCGGGCACTCGGCCGGACGATCGCGGCGGCGGCCGCGAGGGATACACGCCGGCCGCCGCACAGGAGGTTTCCGTCGGCCCTGTCACGGCGGTGACGGGGCTTCTCATGGAGCGTCGGGCAGGCCTTGCACCTGCATTTCCCCGCGGGAAGCGGGACGTCTTGCCTTAGACGACCAACGCCGGGGCGACGAAACCGCCGAAACGGTCCGCGCCTTCGCCACTCACTATGCGGCAGGTCGGAGGTCCGCGCACCCCGGGACCGCCGTCCGAGCCGGGCGGGGCTGGATCGTCGGGCTGTTCATCGCGGGGAGGGCCGGTCCGTGCCGTGGGCGAGGTCTTCGGGGACCTTCGTGAGGAGCAGACCGCTGTCGGGCTCGGCGGACAGGGCCGCGACGCCGCGCAGTGCCTTGAGCGCGCGCAGCCAGGTTGCGGGGTTCTTCCAGTTCAGCCCGGCCATCAGTTGCCTGAGCATGCTGAGCTGGTCGAAGTAGATCCGCTCACAGACGAGGTTCTCTTTCTCGTCGAAGAGGAAGTATGCGGTCATGCGTACGCGGAAGCGGCCGTGGGTGGGAGGTATGGGGCCCAGGGGTCCCCGATGGGTGCCCAGGAGCCAGAATTCGACGACCACGGCGTCGGCGCTGTGGCGCAGCTCGATGATCTCGTGGTGCTGGTCGGGGAAGGCCACGCGGGTGTCGTGGTAATAGCCTCGGACCGCGCTCTCGCCGTCGTGGACCGTGAGGGTCGGCACGATCTCGTAGTGCGGGTGCGGGAAGGTGGACAGGGTGGCGTCCCAGTCCTGCGCCACCTCGTCGTGGAAGTGGTCCAGGACCAGGCGTTGACGCGCCGTCAGGACGTCACGGGAGGGGATGTCGAGTCTGTTCCGCGTCACGGTGTGTCTCCCTCGGGAAGTGGGCGTCGGCAGGGGCAGGGTCTGCATAGTGGCCGGCCATCGCGGCGGCGCGGCTGCGCAGGGAGCTGCGCAACGACTCGGGGGCCAGGGCTTCCGCGTCCGTGCCGAGCTGCCACAGCGCCCACTCGGCGTGCCGTGCATCCTGGAACGTCGCCTCCAGCCGCAGCCAGCCGTCCGCGTCGGGCGCTGCGGCGCGTACGGCCACCGCGGCGCTCAGCAGCTCCTCCCGCCGCTCAGGGTTCACCCGTACCGGCACGGCGATGTGCCCGTCGGTCAGAAAGCGCGCGCAGCGTTCCCGCCAGGCGCGGTCCAGGTCGACCTCGTCCGGCCGCCGTGCCGCTTCGGGGAGTTCCTCGGCGGCGAGCACCCGCGACAGCCGGTACGTGCGGTCCGCGCCGGACCGCGTGGCCAGCAGGTAACCGCGGTCGCGCACGGTGACCAGGCCGATCGGGTCCACCGTGCGCCACCGGGGCGCCTGGTCCGTGGCCGCGTAGTGGATGCGCAGTCTGTGTCCGGCGAGCACCGCCCGCCGGATCTCGACCATGGTCGTGGCGGGAACCTCTTCCGTGGGCGGCCGACGGGAGAGGAGGTCGGTCTCCGGCTCGACGAGGAAGCGCCGGACCGCGTCTCCCGCGGTGGCCCGATGGCTTTCCGGCAGCGCGTCGACCACCTTGCGCATGGCGGAGGCGAGCGCCGAACCGAGGCCGAACACCTGCTCGCCGCGCCGTGATCCGGCGGTCAGCAGGGCAAGCGCCTCGTCGTGGTTCAGTCCGGTGAGCTCGGTCCGGAAGCCGGGCAGCAACGCGAACCCGCCGTGCCGGCCGCGTTCGGCGTAGACCGGGACGCCGGCGGCGGACAGTGCCTCGATGTCGCGCAGCACGGTGCGGGTGGACACCTCCAGCTCACGGGCCAGGGTGTCCGCGGTCATCCGGCCGCGCTGACGCAGCAGCAGCACCAGTGAGACCAGCCGATCGGCGCGCATGCGCGAAACCTTATCGAATACATGACCAAGGGTGTCATGCTTTGTCGGCAGGCTCATCGGCACCGACGTCAACGAACGGAGCTGATGTGACAGTGGAACGAACGGCGGTCAACCCGGTGGCCTGGTCGACGGAATTGGGTTTCAACCAGGGGGAGTTGGTCTCCGGGCACACCCGGACGCTGTACTGCTCGGGACAGACCGCGATGAGCGCCGACGGCACGCCCCTGCACGAGGGGGACATGGCCGCGCAGTTGGTGCTGAGCCTCGACAACCTGGAGGCCGTGCTCGGCAAGGCCGGCATGTCCCTCGCGAACCTCGTGCGGCTCAACGTCTACACCACGGACGTGGATCTGCTGTTCCCGCACTACGGTGTGCTGGCGTCGCGGCTGGGCGCCGTCGGGGTGGCACCGGCCACCACGATGCTCGGGGTGACTCGGCTGGCCGTGCCGGGTCAGATGGTCGAGCTGGAGGGGACCGCCGTCGCGTGAGGTGACCCCCGGCGTTTCCGCTGCTCGTGCCGCCCCGGCACGAGCAGCGTACGCGCGTCTCACCGAACAGGACTTGCGTCTCAAGCCGCTCGAGGTACCAGTGTGGCTGCATGAACGACCACGAGCTGTACCCCATCGGAGACGCCGCGCGTCGTAGCGGCCTGAGTGTGAGTGCCGTCCGGTTCTACTCCGACACCGGACTCGTCGCGCACACGGCATTGAGTGGGGCGGGGCACCGGATGTACGACATCGACGCCATCGCCCGGCTGGAACTCGTCCGCACACTGCGCGAGTTGGGCACCGAGCTGCAGACGATCCGCCGTCTGCTCGACGGCGGCACGACCCTGCACGAACTGCTCACCACGCACCTGGAGGTCGTCGAGCGCCAGGAACGCACGCTGCGGGCCCGGCGCGCGGTGCTCAGGCTCCTGATCAAACAGGGCGACACCACGGCGCGGGCCGACCTGATGCACAAGCTCGTCTCGATGACCGACGAGGAACGTGAGGAGACCATCGACGAGTTCTGGAACGACGTCGGCGAAGGCCTGGACGTCCCCGACGGGTTCGTCGACCGGCTGCGGGCGATGCGCCCGGTGCTTCCCGAAGACCCCTCGGCGGCGCAGCTCGAAGCCTGGATCGAGCTGGCCGACCTGGTGCGGGACCCGGTCTTCCGTGACTCGGTCCGCGCGTACCTCGAGGACACCTACTCCGTGCCGGAGGCCCGGGTCGTGGCGACCGAGCCCGTCCAGGAGTTCATCCACATCAGCGGGGCCCCGCTGATGGAGGAGCTGCTCGCCGCGCACCGCGCCGGGGAGTCCCCGCGGTCCACGCGGACGCAGCGGGCCGTCACCCGGTTCATGGAGGCGGCCACCGCGCTGTCCGGAACACCGCTCACCCCGGACGTACGGAACCGGATGGCCGACGGGTACCGGCAGGTGCCCGGCATCCTCCGCCGGATCGCCGAGGAGGACGCCGCCTCCGCCGCTCCCGTGTACGACGACACCCACGGCCGGTACGTGTCCCTGGTGACGCGTATCAACGGCACCGCGCCCGAGGCGGATCACGGCCCCCTCCCCTACGCGTGGATCGCCGACGCGATGAGCGCAACGGACCCGCGGCGGCACTAGGCCTGGCATCCCTGGCGACGCCCGAGACCGGCTCCGGTGCGTCCCCGGAGGCCCTGGCCGCCCTGACCGCCCGCTGACGGTGCGTACGCACGTACAGCGTGCCGAGACCGAGCTGGATGCCCAGCCGCGCTCAACTGGTGGCCCTCGCCCTCCCGTCGGGGCTCGTGCGGTCGCCCGTCCGACCCGGGGCGGCAGACCGCCCCGGGAGCCGGGGGGTCAGTGGGCCCCCGTCGTCTGCCGGGCGGCGCTCGCGGGGCCGCTTGCGGTGTGGGCGTCGAGGGCGTGCAGGATCTCCTCGACGCTCTGCCTGGCGTCGCCGAAGAGCATGCTGCTGTTCTCGCGGAAGAACAGCGGGTTC